>JBILDL010000078.1:0-7899 GCA_044352635.1 Saprospiraceae bacterium
GCGTCATAAAACTAAAAGCCATAGAAAAATTGTCAAATTGGAAATGTCCAATGAGCGTATTTGATTCTTCTTTCCAATTTGTCATAAAATCGTTTTAATGGTTTAGCTGAAATAAGGCGTCATCTAAGTTAACAAACAATTGTTCTACGTGTTGCTTTTCCGTGTGAATACTTGTAACACATGCTCTAAAATATAAATTTTCTTTCAATTTAAGTATTGAAAACCAGGTATTTCCCTGATCAATAATCCGTTTATGAAAAGCAGCTAATTCGTCCGCAGATAATTTTTCTATTTTTTTATGCGTAAACACAACAACCCCTAAAGCGCTTTGGACGGGTAGTTTCCAGCCTCGTTTCACTAAACCTTCAGCCATATATTCGGCCAGAGAAAGTTGTTTTTCAATGTCTGCCGCCAAATGGATAGCTCCTTTTACCCTAAAAGCCATATAAACCTTTAAGCCGATAAATCGCCTGGACCAAAGTAAGCTATTCTGATAAGGATCATTGTTGTTTTGAGAAGGCATGTACAGCGCTTCCGTTTGAAAAGTCTGATATACCGTTTGCGGATACTTACAAAAAAACATACCTGCCCCCATCGGAACGCTTAACCATTTATGGGCATCAGCGGTGACTGAATCGGCGAGCTCAATACCTTGTAATTTTTCGGCAATGACGGGCGAAATAATAGCACCGCCTGTCCATGCAGCATCCACATGGAGCCATAAGTTCTCTGTTTTGGCAATGTCGGAGAGCTCGAAGAGCGGATCAATACTCCCTATAGGGGTAGATCCGACGGTTCCTACCAAAAGGAAGGGATGAAAACCATTTTTCTTATCTATATTGATTTGTTCCTTTAAGGCTGAAATATTGAGTGAAAAATCATCATTTAAAGGTATTTTAAAAATAGAGGATGTCCCAAGACCTGCGTTTTTTGCAATCTTGTCAAAGGAATTGTGGGCCAGTGCGGAAACGTAAAATCTTGGTTTTTCATTAATTCCCGCAAGTCCCTCTGTTAAATATTCCGGAAAATGATGCGCTAAGGCACACAAAACGGCGGTAAAATTTGCTTCTGATCCTCCGGAAGTAAAATGTCCCGTGGCATTATTTGGCCACTTCATTTTTTCAATATAAAATTGAATCAATGAATTTTCCACTTCATTTGAAAATTGAGCATGGCTGTACGCAGCCATCTGAGGGTTAAAAAGAGCTGTTAAATAATCGCCAACAACGGCTGAAAAAGAGGTCGCGGGGTTAAAAAGGCCAAAATACCCTGGATGGGGAACATGGATATTACCTTCCTGCAGCCAGGGTAGTAAATCCTCCAGGGTCCTTTCAATATTTTCTCCACCCATTAAATCCCTATCTTTTAGATAGTTTTTTATCTCTTCCACTGTTTTTTTAGGCACAATGGACATATCAGATAAACCAGAATAATAATTTTCTGTGACAGATTGGAGTTTTGAAAAAATAGAATCCATACCTTACGCTTTTAAATGCTAAGGTAATATGTCTTTATTAAAAAAGTTGGCTGGGGAAACAGCTATTTATGGATTAAGTAGTATTTTAGGTCGATTACTTAATTATGTTTTGTTGACGCCCTATCTGACGAGGGTTTTCAGCACAGAATCCTATGGAATCATTTCCGACATATATGCATACATTGCTTTATTGACGGTCATTTTTACTTACAGAATGGAAACTGCCTTTTTTAGATACGCCAGTCGGTCTGAAACAAAGGAAAATGCATTGGCTACGGCTACCGTTATGTTATTGGTCAGCACGCTCTTCTTAGCAGGTACTTTATCGTTTTTTGTTCCACAATTATCAGCCCTCCTGGGGTATGAAAAGTTTCCGGAGTATCTCTATATATTTATTGGTGTATTGGCTTTAGATACATTGGTAGCTATCCCTTTTGCGCAATTAAGGTTGCTGAACAGACCCTGGCGATTTGCTGGTTTAAGATTGATGAATATCCTGGTTAACATATTGTTTCTTTACTTTTTCCTTGAATTGTGTCCTTATTTAATTAAAAAAGATTTTATCTGGCTAAATAATATTTACAATGAAGATTTTCGCATTGGTTATGTTTTTCTGTCCAATCTTATAGCAAGTGCGCTAACTTTTTTTCCATTTATTACCGCTTACAAAAATCTGAAATCAAGATTTGACAAGTTATTAGCTGGAAACATGATCAGATATTCCGCGCCTTTAGTTATTTCAGCTATTGCGGGTATAATCAACCAATTTATAGGAACACCCCTTTTAAAATATCTTGGGCCTGGTACTATTTCTCAGAATTTAAGTGATGTAGGTATTTTTAATGCGGCGGCAAAAATAGCTGTATTGATGACATTATTTACCCAGGCTTTTAATTACGCTGCAGAACCATTTTTTTTCAGGCATTCGCAAAGAGATGATTCAGTGCTAATTTACGGACAAGTAGCCAGAGCTTTTACCTTGACGGGGAGCATTGTTTTTTTAGGAATTCTTAGTTTTATAGACCCTATAAGTCTTTTCATTGGTCCCGATTTTCGAAGTGGATTGTACATTTTACCTTACTTGCTCCTGGCTTATTTATTTTTAGGTCTGTTTTACAGTTTCTCTATCTGGTATAAATTGGCGGATAAAACTTACTTCGGAGGAAGAATTTCTTTTGTTGGTACGTTAATTACTGTGGTTTTAAATATTGTTTTAATTCCACATTTGGGTATGTTGGGCCCCGCCATAGCAGCACTGGCCTGTTATTTCTTTATGGCTGTTGCCGCTTACATTACCGGTAGCTTTCATTATCCTATTCCATATCCTATGGATAAAATGACCTATTACCTGGGTGGAGCGATAGTAGGGTACATTGCTACTACTTTTATACCTGCTTTTTTCCCAAATGATATGATTTATCGCATTTTGTTCGGTGGTATCATTTTTTCTTGTTATATTATCTTTTTGATCTTTATAGAAAGAGAAATGGTAATGGCCTGGTTAAAACAAAAGTCAAATTAATATCGGTTAAATATGGAATATGCATTAGTTACAGGTGGAAGTCAGGGTATTGGCCGTGCCATCGCAAGAGAATTGGCAGGCAGAGGTTATGGTATTTTTCTCGCCGCACTTGATAATTCGTTTTTAGATGAAACGGCTGCGGAGCTGGAATCTACTTTTAAGGTTCCGGTTATTAAATTCCCCATAGATTTAACGCATGAAACGGCCGCTTTAACCATCAAAGAATACATTGAATCTGAAGGTATTTGCCTAAAAATTCTGGTTAATAATGCAGGTTTTGGTAGAGGTGATTTTTTTGAAAATATCTCCTTAGAAACTTATCAAACTATGATGGGGCTCAATAATCGGGTGATGGTTGAACTTTGTTACCATTTACTGCCAGTGTTGAAGAAAAATAATGCGGCTTATATTTTGAATCTGGGCAGTATGGAAAGCTTTTTACCCATGCCCGTGAAAGCGATTTATACTGCATCTAAACACTTTGTTCTTGCTTTTTCTTTAGCATTGGGCACGGAATTATCAGGGACCGGGGTCTCCGTTTCTATTTTATGTCCGGGCCCTGTGGTTACGAATGAAGATGGTATGCGGCGGATAAAAAACAATGGGGCAAGAGCCAGATTGGTAGTAATGATGCCCGAAGAGGTAGCTCCTATTGCGGTAAATGGCTTAATGGCCAGAAAAAAAGTGATTGTTCCGGGAAAAATAAATAAGCTGATTCTTTTTATGAATAAGTTGCTTCCCCTTTCTTTAAAAATGGTCCTGTTAAAAAAAATAGGGATTAGTTTCTTACCTAAAGAAAGTTTGGAGGACGAACGATTTAAAAATCAGGCTTGAAAAAGTCCTCGATTTTACAAAATTCGCAACACATTTGCCATAATTTTTCCGCGTCTTTCACTTTATAAGTATCTGCAGACGAGGGTTTTGGTTTGCATTTGTCCCAATACAAGCCGCTTTGATTATGAACGGATGGATCAGAGGCTAAAAATATTTGTGTTTGAGCACCGATGTCAGGGTTAACACCTCCGCTTCTTCTTAATTTCCAGGCTAAAGCATGCAGCCAATTCGTTTTTTTGACGCCAATATCTGTTTTTACTAATCCGGGTTGAACGGCAAAAGTGGATAAATGATTCACTGGTTTTCGCCGGTTCAATTCATACATAAAATGGATATTAGCCATTTTAGATTGAGCATACGCTTTAAGGCCGTGGTAATTTTTGGTTAAATGAATATCGTCGAAATGTATTTTTCCTTTAAAATGGGAATCGGAAGCAACACTGACCACCCGTGGATTTTCCGCTAATATTAAATTTGGATAAAGCGCATGAGTAAGCAGAAAATAGGCGAGATGGTTTATGGCAAACATAGATTCAACCTTATCTTCGGTAAAGGTTAGTTCAGAAATCCAGGTTCCTGCATTGTTCACTAAAACATCAACGACGGGAAAAAGCTGTCTTATCTGGCCGGCAACTTGTCGTATATTTTGCTGAGATTCAAGTAAAATGGTTAAAACCTGAAGATTTGCAGCAGGGTATTCCGCTTTAATTTTAGCCGCAGCCGCTTCTCCCTTCTCTTTGGAACGACAAAGCATCATTACATTAGCATCCATTTTAGCCAATGCGCGGGCTGTTTCATATCCTAATCCAGCATTGGCGCCAGTAATGACAACATTTTTATTTTTCATTGCTTATTGCTTATTTGTCGAATGGCTTGTTTGTGAAGAATCGGAGCGGGGGTAATACCTAAGGGAAGCAACTCATCATTGAGTAGCTCCAGGTCAGTATCGTTTATAATTAGAAAATATTGAATTTGTGACGTATCTGCCTCAAGGCCATAGATAAGAGCATGAGGATCTACATCATTGCCTTGTATAAAACTAAGGGCTCCGCTATCAATCTTCGTTGTGAATGTCTGATCGTCTGTATAAAATTTCTGTCTTCTTTTGTAAATGAATTGTTGAAGGTCAAAATATAAATACGTTGAAACCATTTTGCAATGGTCACAAGGTAGATTACCCTCAAAGGCAACCTCGTTTTCCATGGGTAACTCCTTCTCTTTGAATAGGAAAGAAAACTCTTTGTCATTCAAAGATTTAGTGTGTTTATTTACTTTATCTTTTTCGCAAGACGAGAAACAGACAAGTAATAAAAAGTAAAATAAAATATTTGTAATTTTCTCCAGGCTCAAAGCAAAAACTTTATTCGCAAAAGTAAAAGTTTTTTTGAATCTGACAAGCAATATTATAAAAAAGAGAAAAAATGTTATTGCTTGTAAAGCCTTTTAACGGCAAGATTGACATTATTTGTACCTATGATCTGTACCAGATACATACCTCTTGGTAAATTTTCCAGGGAATGCCTGGCGTCCGGTGTTATTTCTGTAAACTCTCTTACCCTAACCCCCACCATATTGTAAAGTACAATTTTTGTAACACCTGTAACATCACTTAAACTTATAAAATGGGTAGCTGGATTCGGGAATACATCAATATTAATGCGGGATTCTTTTCGTAAATTATCATTCCCCCAAGAGGTACGCAAGCCTGACTGAGCCGTGAGAGACATTCCCGGCAGAGTCAAAAGTACGATAAGGATGAACAATAAACGCATCACATTTTTATTTTCTTAAAATGTAAATGTACATGATTTCAAGGTAAGGCGCAAATTAATATTGTTCAAAAAGGGAATTATTTTTCAATTTTCAAACATTATTTTTTAAATATCCTGAATCAAAAGGTATTGTATTTTATTTTTTAAAAACAGAATGGACAAAAGGCATCAAAGTGCGCTTATCTTTGTTCCCTAAAAACTAAAAGATTGAAAGCAAAAAAATCGTTTGGTCAACATTTCCTACATAGGGAGGATATTGCTTCGGCCATTGCGGGAGCTTTAAAACAGACCGAATCCGTTCCACGGATACTCGAAATTGGTCCAGGAAAAGGTATGTTAACCAAATATTTAAAAAATATTCCTGCTGATTTTAAAATGGTTGAAGCAGATGTGGATATGATCACCTTCCTCAGGAAAAATCATCCGGATTGGGCAGACGATATCATAGAGGGAGATTTTTTAAGCCTGAATCTATCCCATATTTTTGAGGGTAAATCATTTCTAATGATTGGAAATTTTCCCTATAATATTTCATCGCAAATTGTTTTCCGTCTCATTCAGTACAGAGCACAGATTCCTGAATTGGTTGGTATGTTCCAAAAGGAAATGGCGGTAAGAATTGTATCCCCCCCAGGATCAAAGGATTATGGAATCATTAGTGTGCTCACGCAGGCTTATTACACGGGTGAATTACTTTTCGATGTGGATAGATCCTCTTTTAAACCGCCCCCAAAGGTGCAGTCCGCGGTCATTCGATTGGAAAGAAAACCCCAGTTGTCGCTCGATTGTAGTGAAAGCCTTTTCAAATCTGTTGTAAAACAGGCCTTCAATCAACGAAGGAAAATGCTAAGAAATTCACTAAAATCCCTTTTTCCCCAGGCCGATTTGATGACGGATCCTTTTTTTAATCAACGTCCGGAAGATTTAAGTCTGGAGGATTATATTTCACTGACAAAGCAAATTGAACAATATAGAATAGATTCCGCAAAGTAAATACCCTTATCTTTGTGGAATTATTTCGTAAGTTTTAAAGTAAAATAGTATGAGTCTGGAAGAAAAAATAATGGAAGACCTTAAGGCAGCTATGAAAGCACAGGACAAAGCGTCCATGCGTGGCTTAAGGGCCGTTAAAAGCGCACTGCTTTTATTGAAAACAGATGGATCTGGAAAAGAAATAACGCCTGAAAGAGAGATTCAGTTGTTGCAAAAGTTAGTTAAGCAACGCAGAGAATCTATTGCTATTTTTGAAAAAGAAAATAGAGCTGATTTAGCCGAAGTGGAAAAAGAGGAAGTGGCCGTTATTGAAAAATATTTGCCGGAGGCTCTTTCCGAAGAAGATCTTGAAAAGTTTATTCAAGCTTTAATCCTTTCATCTGGGGCAAGCTCCGTAAAAGATATGGGAAAAGTAATAGGCCTTGCTTCTAAAGAGTTGGCAGGGAAGGCTGATGGACGGGCTATTTCCGATATGGTAAAAAAGTGTCTGGCCGCATTATAAAGTCAATTTATTTAAAATATCATGGAAACTACATTTTTTAAGGAGCTCGGTTTGAAAGACCAAAATGCGGGTACTTCAACAGGATTATCTTTTTCAAGTGATTCGAATCAGTATATTGATTCTTTTTCTCCTGTGGATGGTTCGCTATTAGGTCGTGTTTCCATAACTACAGGCCTTGAGTTCAATAATGTCATGGAAAAGGCGTCCGCCGCTTTTTTAATCTGGCGAACTATCCCAGCTCCTAAAAGAGGGGAGGTGGTTCGTCAATATGGCGATGTCCTCAGAAAACATAAAGATGCGCTCGGCAAACTTGTTTCTGCTGAAATGGGGAAAAGTTTGCAGGAAGGCTATGGTGAGGTTCAGGAAATGATCGATATATGCGATTTTGCCGTTGGTCTTTCCCGTCAGTTGTATGGATTAACCATGCATTCAGAGAGGCCCGGGCACAGAATGTATGAACAATGGCATCCGCTGGGTATCGTTGGCGTCATTTCCGCTTTTAATTTCCCCGTCGCCGTGTGGTCGTGGAATGCTATGATTGCTCTCGTTTGTGGGGATGTGGTAGTGTGGAAACCCTCAGAAAAAACACCACTTTGTGCCGTTGCCTGTCATTTGCTTTTGGAAAATGTACTTCGTGAAAATGCAGTGCCCGAAGGGGTTTGTAACTTGGTTACAGGCAATTATGAAGTGGGAGAATGGCTCACATCTGACACCAGAATACCCCTGATATCCGCTACTGGAAGTACTAGAATGGGTAAAATCGTCGCTACAAAATTAGCCGCCCGTTTAGGGAAATCAA
>JBILDL010000079.1:0-7826 GCA_044352635.1 Saprospiraceae bacterium
TTTCGTAAATCATGAATTTCGATATGAAGCAACCCTTTGTCTTTGGCTCTTTTTAAGATAGAATGATTAAAAGGACTTTCTAACAAGCCAGGTAAAAGGGTTATGATATCAATATTCATGGCATACAACAATATTTACAATATTTTAATTAGCTCTACCTCAAAAATCAAGGTTGCGAAAGGAGGAATATCACCTCCTGCACCTCTTTCACCATAAGCGAGATTAGCTGGAATATAGAATTTGTACTTTGAACCTAAAGGCATAAGTTGTAGGCCTTCTACCCAACCTTGAATCACTTGGGTAACACCAAAAGTAGCCGGTTCCCCTCTTCTTACTGAACTATCAAATTCTTTACCATTTAATAAAGTACCGACGTAATGAACGGTAACCTGATTAGAAGGAGTAGGTTTTGCGCCGTTTCCTGGTTTCAAAATTTCATATTGTAAGCCACTTACTGTGGTTATTACACCAGGTTTTTTTCCGTTCTCAGCAAGGAATTTTTCACCTTCTGATACGTTAGCCTGATATTTGCTTGATTGACTTTTCTGCATATAATCCTGAACCATTTTATTACATTCCTCCACTGAATATTTAGGCTCTTTGCCTTTCAGTACATCGCTGATTGCTTGAGCGATAATTTCTGGATTTAAATCTTCAAAATTTTGTTGTTTTAGGCTTTGTGCCATAAGCACACCAACACTGTAACTTACTGAATCCATTTTTGCATCAGAATTTTGCGCCTTACATGAGGCAGTTATTAAAATGATAGTGGACATTATTGCAGTCCTTAAAATATTTTTATACATGCAGGAAAAATTTAGCGGTGAATAAATTGACGGCAAAATTAAATGGATTAATGAGAAAAACCACTTTTTTAAATAAAATATTATTCTCCCCACCTATAACTTTTCCAATCAAGGCCTGATAAATCTAACACTCTATCGATAACCGTGCCTGCAACTTCTTCTATGGTCGAGGGCTTACCATAAAAAGATGGGGTTGCAGGACATATAATTCCTCCCGCTAAGGTCACCGTTTCCATATTTCTTAAATGGATCAAACTGAGTGGCATTTCCCTGGTTACTACAATTAATTTTCTCCTTTCTTTCAGAATTACGTCTGCCGCTCTGGTAGTTAAATCGGTAGATATGCCAGCAGCAATGCGCCCGAGAAGACCCATTGAACAAGGACATACAAGCATAACCTCATATTTTGCTGAACCTGACGCAAAGGGAGCCATAAAATCCATTTTATTATAAAAGGTAAATGGATATTCATCTTTAGACCAGGGACCAATCTCTAATTCCCAGTTGTATATGGCATTATCACTCATTACGACACCAATTGCCTCGGTCTGATTGGCAATTAATTTTAAGCGGTCTAATAAAATTTTGGCATAAATTGAACCGCTTGACCCTCCAATAGCTACAATAATTTTCATAAACTAATGATATTTCTAACCAAACAAGATAATTTAAATTTAGTTAAAATAAGAAAGTACATTTGCACGTATTACTTAAATAGATTATTTTTGAAAAAAAAGAGAGATGAATAAAAGCTGGATTTCTATAGCGACGTTACTTACCTTTATTGTCGTAAGTTTTGCTTTCAATTTTTCTACCGCTGACACTAAAGCTGAATCACCTGTAAAGTGGTATAGTTTAGAGGAGGCCGTTGCCTTACAAAAAAAGAAACCAAAGAAAATTTTTATTGACATGTACACTGATTGGTGTGGCTGGTGCAAACGGATGGATGCCACAACATTCACAGATCCAGCTGTATCTGCCTATTTGAATGAAAATTTTTATTGTGTTAAGTTTGATGCAGAACAAAAGAACCCAGTCACATTTCAAGGAAAAACATTTAATTTTGTTGCCTCAGGATCAAGAGGTTACCATGAATTGGCGGCCGCATTACTCGATGGGCAGTTAGGTTATCCATCCTTTGTTTATTTAAATGAAAAACTTGAACGAATAACTATCTCGCCGGGTTACAAACAACCAGCACAGATAATGCCTGAATTAAAATATGTTGGTGGAGGATTTTATGAAACGTTAAAGTACAATGAGTTCCTGGCCAAAGAACAATAATTTTCTTTTAACGACTGGTTAATTTATTTAAAAGTATACCCGTAGCAACAGATACATTCAAGCTTTCTGTCTCTGCATCATTATTTTTGGGTATTTTTAATTTTTCGTCTAATAACTTTTCTACGTCTGGTCTGATACCTGATCCTTCGCTTCCCATGATCAGAACGCCAGGTAATGAAGGAATGTAATCATCTATATTTTTTCCTGAAAGACTTGCGCCCCACCAAGGTAAGTCAAGTGTTAATTTTTTAAATTCCTGATAATCAATGTGTAGCAAAGTTATTCGAAAAATAGACCCCATTCCTGATTGTATAAATTTTGTATTATATCTATCCACTGAATCAGGTGAAAAAACGATTTGTTTTACGCCAAACCACTCTGCTGTTCTTATAATGGTACCTGCATTTCCAGGATCCTGAACACCATCCAGATAAATGGTAAGTCCCGCAGAGGCTAATGGTAGATCAAAGACTTGCTCATTAAAAGCAAGTCTGGCTATGACTTGGTTGGGTGATTTCAAAGAGGAGATTCTGCCCAGTTCTTTTTCAGAAATAATAGTTACCTCAACTTGTTTGTTTTTGCTTAAAAGGATGGCATTTTGTTCAACCCAGCGCTCAATAGCAAGAATTTCCAACAGTCTGAAATTTTTTTGAACCAAAGACTCTTTAACAATCTTATCCCCTTCAATGAGGAATTCGCAAAATTGTTCTCGGAACTTTTTATTTTGCAGACTCGTTAGGTGATGAATTTTATTTTTTGAAAGCATATGACAAAGTTAAAAGGATTATTTAAAGTTATATACGTTATTCCTTTATTATGGTTAATGGGTTGTTCTACTACAGTATATAGAAATAATAATACCTATTTACTTAGAAAAAATAATATTGAATGGCCAAAAAATCAATTTATCGAAGATAAAAGTAATTTAACTTATGTTTTAAAAACCAATTTAAAACCTGCTATTAATAAAAGGTTTTTATTCATCCCCCGAATTTGGTTCTACTACAGGGCCAATCAACCAAACGATACTACAAAACTCGATGAGTGGCAACGAAAGGTTATAGGTGAAGAACCAGCGATTATTAAGTATAATCAAATGGAGACAAATTCGATTAACGCTAAAAATTTTCTCCAGTCAAAAGGATACTTAGATGCGAAAGTTACTTTTAAAATGGATACTTTAAAAGATTTAAAAGGTGATATTACCTACAACATACAGCCAGGAAACAGATATAATATTGATACGATTATTTTTACCAGTCCTGACAAAAAAATTGAACAGGAATTAATTAATATCAGTGGTAAAACCTTGTTAGGAAAAAATAAGCCTTTTGAATACGGTTTGTATAACCTTGAAAAAGAGAGAATTATTAAGCATTTGAGGAATGAGGGGTATTTAAATTTTTCGCAAAATGTTTTTGAAGAATTAGAAGTTGATACATCGGCCATACCCTACAAAACCAAACTTTATCAAAATATATCATTTCCATTAAATGATAGTAATCATATTTCATATACCATTCGATATTGCAGGGTTAATATAAATGCAGGAATAAATGACTCATTAAAAAATGTTATTGATACCACTTTGTTCGGTATTCAATTAAACAGTTATGACGAAGAATGGCAGGTAAAACCTAAGCAGTTAATAAAGTCTATAAGATTCCGGCCTGGCTCAAAATATAAAGAAGAGGATTACACTGAAAGTTTACGTTTATTATCCAGTTTAGGTGTTTTCAAATTTATTCGCATAAAACCTGTCATCAATCAGGGAGAAGCAATTGTTGACATTGACATTGAACTATCCAGTGCGCCAAAGATTGAAATTGGATTTGATGTAGAATTAAATTATACCAATAGAAGTAATGCAGCCGGGGCTGGTAATCTCATTGGATTGTCAATGAGTCCATCTATAAGACACAGAAATCTGCTTCGTGGTGCAGAAAATAGTTTGTTTAATTTATCAGCTGGTGTAGAATTTAATCCAGAGCCAAGAAGTAAATTTTGGAATACCATAGACCTGAGAGCTCAAAACACCATATCTATTCCCCGATTTAGTGATTATTTAGGAACCTGGCGTTTAATGAAATTTTTTAGTTCCGGAAATACTGAATTCTGGAGGAGTTTTGAAGAATATTCTACAGCAAAATTAACCGCCAGTGCGGGTTATGTTTTGTTATTAGATTTTTATCGCTATCAATTGGCAAATCTTGCTTATGGCGTGGAATTAAATCTGGGACAAAACAAACGATTATCTGTAAATCATGCTGCATTTGACTATATACGACCTTATTTTTTTACTCAAGGTCAAAAAATAATTGAAACGAATCCCTTTTTGGCTAATAGTTTCTCTAAACAACTATTTGCCAGTATTTTATTTAGGGATGTAAATTTCACCAACCAAAAGGTTCAAAATATAAGAGGTATTTCAAATCAATTCAATATTAATTTTGAAACCGCAGGAGGAGAACTTTGGCTGCTTAATAAAGCCATCGATGAAATTTCAGGGACTGAAAATCCATTTAAAATTTTCTCTACGGTTTTTTCTCAATTTGTTAAATCAGAAGTAGATTTCAGATTTTATTATAACTCGCCAAACAACAATACTTTTGCAGCCAGAATAAATACAGGATTTGCTTTACCGTTTGGATACACTTCTGCGGTTCCTTATATAAAACAATTTTATGTGGGAGGACCCAATAGCATAAGAGGTTGGGCTGCCAGAGGATTAGGTCCTGGCGGATATATAGATTCATTTTCACTTACTGAAACTAACCGCCTTGTATTTTTTCAAACGGGTGACTTAAAAATAGAATTTAACTTAGAATGGCGATTCAAAGCTTTTTGGCGAGTTCAAGGCGCACTATTCCTTGACGGCGGTAATGTCTGGACCTTGAAAAAAGATGAATCAAGACCTGGATCTAAATTTCAATGGAAAAAGAACCTTAATACTGAACCATTCAATCCAAAGGGTCAAAGTGATGCGTTTTACAGGCAAATAGCCTTAAGTCCCGGCGCAGGAGTAAGAATAGATTTTACGTATTTTATGTTCCGACTTGATTTAGGAATCCCTCTTAGATATCCTTACAGTGGAATAGATGGCAGTTATTGGGCAAAAAAAGAAGATCTAAAATGGAAGAATGTTAATCTTAATTTTGGCCTTGGGTTACCTTTTTAGTCTTTTTGCCAACCAAAACCCGAGAATTTTAAAATCATTACGTTTTGATTTCTATTTAACTGCCATTTATCTATATCACCTGTCGATGTTTTAACTTTTCTAAACTGATACGGTGCTGACAAAAATTGAGAAGATTCAAAAGAATCTAAATCTTCCTGAAAAAAATCTCCCTTTTTTATCCAATTTTCAAAGAGCAAATTTACTAAATCAAATGCTTGGAAAGCTTCTGGTTGAGGAAAAACACCAAGTTCCTGATAAAAGCTTTGCTGAAATTCTCTTACCTCACTGTTTCCGGTATTTATGTGATAAGGGGAAGAAACATGGAAATTTAGCATATCAAGAAGTTGAAAATCAACTTTTTCTAAATTTAACCATGGAGATAATCCATAAACAATGATGTCTTTTTTATCAAATGATTCCCTATTCAATTCTTGCATCAGATTATTCAAAAAAACTTCATCCGAGTACGAAGACAAAATAATTACCAATTTTTCTCTTTTTTGCAATTCAGGTAATAAATTCTTAGCCCAGGTACTTACGTTAGCAGATAACAAAAGGGATTTAGGAAGCCCCCCATCCTCTTGCTTTCCTTTTGATAGAAAAGATGCTAAAAATAATTCGTTCAGTTTTGTATCCGAATCTTTCTGTAATATTAAAATATCTTCAGTAGGAGCATATTGATTTACATGATCGACAATAGCTGAAATCTGCGTTTCTATAGTTGGATTTACCTGATAGAAAAAAGGATTATCTTCTGTTAAATTCTGAGCTGCACTGAAAGGAGAAAACAACAATACACCTGAATTTTTAGCATAATTAGCCAGATATTTAATATTATCTCTATGATAAGGCCCAATAATCAAGGGTACATCTAAAAATCGTATATCGTCTAATACTCGTTTTTGAAGAGAAACAGTATCCGGACCTGAGTCCCAAACGACAGATTCAAACGAAACCCCCTTATTTTTCCACTTTTCCAAGGCTAATTTTGCTCCAGTATAATAATGAATAGCCCACCTACTTACCGAATTATTTATATCCCCCCGACCGCCTAAAGAAATATTATCATTAAGAAAAGGAAGTACAAACCCAATTTTCAAGATATCATCTTTAGTTAACCTACCCTTTGCGATGTGTATTTGATCACTTGGAAATTCCTTTGCTACCTCATCGGACTGAATAGGCAGCATCCCATCTGTTGGGGCTAGAATAACCGGGAGTGTATCTAATTTTCCAACTAAAATACGAGATTGGTTGGTAAAATCAGTAGGAGGTATAGACGTAACAGAGGCTACTGACCTGCTTGAACTACAAGCGGCTGACAGCAACAAAAAGGAACCAATTAAAAAATTCAAGAAAGTATTATTCCCATTCAATGGTTGCCGGGGGCTTGGTACTGATATCATAAACAACTCTATTTATTCCCTTAACTTGATTAATTATGTCTGTACTTATTTTACCCAAGAACGAATAAGGTAAATGACACCACTCAGCGGTCATACCGTCCAATGAAGTAACAGCTCTCAGGGCGACCACTTGTTCATAAGTGCGTTCGTCCCCCATTACGCCCACGGCAAAAATGGGTAATAAAATGGTGGCAGCCTGCCAGACTTCATTATAAAGCCCCTCCTCTTTTAATCCATTTATAAAAATAGCATCAGCTTCTTGCAGCAATCTGACTTTTTCAGCAGTAATATCACCCAATATACGAATACCGAGACCAGGACCTGGAAAAGGGTGTCTGTTTAAAATGTCTGGGGCCACGCCCATTTCCTTTCCTACCCTTCTCACCTCATCTTTGAACAACATTCGAAGAGGCTCCACAATTTTTAAATTCAACTTTTCAGGTAAACCACCAACGTTATGATGAGATTTTATGGTTACTGAAGGTCCGTGAACAGAAACAGATTCAATGACATCGGGATAGATGGTACCTTGAGCCAAATAAGCTATCTTATTATCGGTACTTTCTAGGAACTTAGCCTGTTCTTCAAAAATATCAATAAAAGCTTTTCCAATAGCTTTTCTTTTTGCTTCGGGGTCAGAAACGCCCATTAATGCTTCATAGAAATGAGCTTTAGCATCCACCCCAATGACCTTTAAACCCATATCTTTATAGCTATGAAGCACTTCCTCATATTCATTTTTCCTGAGTAAACCATTATCAATAAAAACACAAACCAACTGGTTTCCAATGGCTTTATGAAGTAAAGCTGCCGCAACTGATGAATCAACGCCGCCACTCAATCCTAAAATGACGTGATCATTGCCTATTTTACTTTTCAAATCGGCTACGGTAGATTTTACAAAGGCTGCGGGTGTCCAATTTCCCTCACAGCCAGCCATATTTCTTACAAAATTTTCTAATATTTTAAAGCCTTCTACACTATGTGTAACCTCGGGGTGAAATTGTAAACAAACTACTGCCGCCTCGAACGATTGGTTATTACTACCGAAAGCAGCAATAGGAATGTCATTTGTTTTTGCTAAAACTTCAAAGCCTTCTGGAATTTTAGTAATAGTATCAGCATGTGACATCCAAACCTGACTATTCATTT
>JBILDL010000080.1:0-7781 GCA_044352635.1 Saprospiraceae bacterium
TAATGGATAATCCATCGTATAGATGATTTATCTATACCCATACCAAATGCCAGGGTGGCACAAATAATGGGCGTCTTGTCAAAAGTGAAAGCATCCTGGATGTCACTGCGTTCTGAGGGAGAAAGCCCCGCATGATAAGGGGAGGCTTTAATACCTTTGGCATTTAACTTGGCCGCCAACGTTTCCGTTGATTTTCTGCTAAGGCAATAAATGATACCACTCTGGCCATTTTTACTTTTTATAAAAGACAATATTTGATTAAATCGGTCTAAAGCAGGTCTGACTTCCAGATGAATATTGGGTCTGTCAAATGAACTTATGTACGTTTCCGGTTGGTGAAGTTTTAACTGATCTACAATGTCACGTCGGGTTATTTTGTCGGCCGTAGCCGTTAAGGCAATAATGGGTATGTGTGGAAACTGGTTTTTTATGAACCCGAGTTTAGCGTATTCCGGTCTGAAATCGTGTCCCCATGAGGAAATACAATGAGCCTCATCTATGGCAAAAAGATTTATATTCCCCTTTTGAAGTAAAGAGAAAAATGAGGCGGATATTAGTTTTTCCGGAGATACATACAGCAGTTTTAATGCTCCGTTTACAAAATCATTTTCTACTTGTGCTGTAACGGCTGAACTTAAACTGCTATTTATAAAAGCAGCTGGAATGCCGTTGGTGCGCAAACCACCCACCTGATCTTTCATTAATGAAATTAATGGCGACACAACGATGGCCGTTCCCTTCATTAAAAGGGCGGGTAATTGGTAGCAAATCGATTTTCCACCCCCCGTGGGCATTAGGGCAAGCACATCTTTTCCGTCAATCAAAGCCTGAATGATACTTTCCTGATTTTCTCTGAAAGTGTCAAATCCAAAATATTTTTTTAACGTTTCTGTTTTTTTTGTTATCATGTTTCCGTGGCAATATCGGAAAAAGGTGTTTGTTGGTTAGGTCGTAAAAGCCGTAAAGTACGTTTTTTTTCGGTTAATATTTAATTTACTAAAAAAAGGTTTTTTTATCTATTTAGAGAAATTTCGCTATTTTAGCAAAAAATAAAACCAACCCTTTCATGTTTAAGACTAAAATTGCCGGCATCGGTAGCTATCTACCTGATAACATCATAACCAATGATGATTTAGCACAAAGAATGGATACCAATGATGCCTGGATTCAGGAAAGAACGGGCATTCAATCCAGACGATATGCGACAAATTTCAAAGAGACTACTACCACCATGGGCGCAAAAGCAGCATCAGTCGCCATTGAAAGGGCGGGGATAAGTCCAGATGATATTGATTTTATCATTTTTGCTACCCTTTCTCCTGACTATTATTTCCCAGGTTGCGGTGTTTTGGTTCAAAGAGAACTGGGTATTACCAATACGGAATGTGGTGCCCTGGATATTCGAAATCAATGTTCGGGCTTTATTTATGGCCTGTCTGTTGCCGATCAGTTTATTAAAACGGGAATGTATAAAAATATTCTTTTGATTGGTTCTGAAATGCACTCTATGGGTTTAGATTACTCAAATGATGGCAGAAATGTTACGGTGATTTTTGGTGACGGCGCAGGTGCTGTTATTTTACAACCAGCAGTAAATGAAAAACAAGGCATTCTGTCGACACATTTGCATTCCAATGGTACTTATGCAGAAAAATTGGCTACACTGAGTCCCGGTTGTCATGGTGGGTATCATGCCAGTCGTGTTGAAACGGAGATTGATTACGGTTTTCCGGACACCGCTTATGGAGGTATTTTTGTGACAGAACACATGGTTAAAAATAATCAGGTGGCAGCCACCATGGACGGACAGTTTGTTTTTAAAATGGCCGTTCAGAAATTTCCAGAGGTTATTGGTGAAGCGTTGAAGAAAAATGGTTTGGATAAATCTGATATTGATATGCTTATTCCTCATCAGGCTAATTTACGAATTAGTCAGTTTGTTCAAAAACAGATGGGACTTTCTGATGATAAAATTTGGAATAATATCCAAAAATATGGAAATACAACCGCAGCATCTATTCCCATTGCTCTGTGTGAGGCATGGGAAAATGGAAAAATAAAAGAGGGTGATTTAGTTTGTCTGGCTGCTTTTGGTAGCGGATTTACTTGGGGTTCAGCCCTTCTTTATTGGTAGTTATCTAAAGAAGAAGGCATCATTTTATTCATTTGAAAAATAACGGGGATGGATTTCTGTTAAAAGATTTCTCAGAGATCCTCCTTTTTTGTTATTCATCACCGACATAATTTCTGCGGTGATACTCAAGGCAATTTCGGCTGGCGTTTCCGCCCCTAATTCTAAACCTACGGGACCGTAAAGTATATTTTTCTGTTTCTCATTGAGGAATATATTCTCTGCTTTCAGATCTGTAATCATATTATCCAGTTTCTTTTTGGGGCCTAATGCGCCAATGTAGGGTACATTTTTTCCTAATAATGCTTTTAAAATGGCATAATCGTAATTGTAGTTATGCGTCATAAGCACAAAAACTGTTTTTTCGTCAATGGGTATTTGTTCTAATACTTTTTCTGGTTTACTCACTATAATCTGGCAGGCACTTGAGAACCTCTCTATTTTTGCATAAGTATGTCGTCCATCTACAATAATGACCTCCCAGCCAAGTGTTTCTGCGATAGATTGGAGTGGAATAGCGTCATTTCCAGCGCCTACAATAACTAATGAGATTGGTGGAGAGATAAAAGACAGAAAAGCATTAAAGGTATTATCATTTTGTTGATAGCTTTTAAATGAGCTCTTTTTTACCGTCAATGTGTCTTTAATATCCTGCATTAGCGTCTCGGGAATAAACTGAAAAGATGAATTATTGTGAAATTCGCCAGAATCCTCAAGCAAAATAGACGTTCCGACGGTGTCACCTTTCTTAATTTGAGAAGCATATAAAGTGACTAAAACCGTATTTTGTCTTTTATGAATGGCTCTTTTTAGTAGTTCAATAGGATTTAAAGGGTCGTTTTCATCGATAGGTTCAAAAAGTACCTGAATAATCCCTGAACATCCCAATTGAATTCCTATGGTGGCATCTTCCTCGTCACTGGTATCATAAACAACCAATTTTGGTACTTGAGTATGTATGCAAAATACTGCTTTTCTTAAGGCATCACCTTCTAAACAACCTCCACTAATGGCGCCGGTAAGTTGTCCCTCCTCATCGACGATCATTCTGGCGCCTGGTCTTCTATACGATGAACCATTTAAGTGGACTAAAGTAGCTAAAGCCAACCTTTTTTCATTTATTCTGGCTTTATTGTAGGCATTTATAATTTCTCTTATTTCCTTCATACTTATTTATTAACGCTAATTTCTTACTTTTACTTTAAATGCATCCTTTTTTATGACAAATAATGCGCTGGTTCAAAATATTTTAACTATTGAGAAGGAATTTATCTGGTTCGACGCATTTTTGGATGCCCGTTTGGCACATTTTTTTAATAACGAATTAGGAGATCCCTTTGAACTTCATCCCGGACCCGATTTATCAGAAGATGAAAGCATATATGCTCGTTATGTTAAACATTATCAATTAAAATTTGGTGAACGCCTTGTGTTATTATTATGTTTAATTCCACATATTAAGCCTTCATTATTAGATCCATTTTTAATTAAAGATTCCGTAACTGGTAGATTTTATACTATTTTTGGTGGGTTAGCTGGCCAGAATCATAATGGTTTTTTACCAACGGGCGAAACGGCTGTTTTTTTAATTGCTGGAAATGATCTTCTGTCCAGAGCTACCGCCGCAAAATTGTTCGATGTTTCTCATACGTTTATTGCATTTAATATTTTGACCTTAGAAGAGGCAAAATCTTCAGAACCACGCTTAAGCGGGCAACTTACTATGTCCGATGAAACACTTTCGCTGTTAACATCAGGGGAAGATTATGAACCTCCCTTTAGTTCAAAGTTCCCAGCTAAAATATTAAATTCTTCCTTGACATGGGACGATTTAGTACTTGATTCCAATGCTTATGATGAAATTGAAACCATAAAGGTTTGGATAAATCAAAAAAATAACCCGGAATGGGATAATGTCTCTCATTCGGGTTGGATGAAAGGGTATCGGGTGCTTTTTTATGGCCCACCTGGAACAGGGAAATCTTTGACGGCAACGTTGATGGGTAAAGAATGCGGAAAAAATGTTTATCGAATCGATTTATCCCAAATTGTGTCTAAATATATTGGTGAAACAGAGAAAAATTTATCTACTTTATTTCAGCTTTCTGAAAATAAAAACTGGATTTTATTTTTTGATGAAGCCGATGCCTTATTTGGTAAAAGGACGGAAATGACGGACGCAAAAGATAAATACGCCAATCAGGAAACTTCCTATTTATTGCAAAGAATTGAGGAATTTCAAGGCCTGATTATTCTGGCAACCAATTTTAAACCTAATATTGATAGTGCCTTTTTACGTCGCTTTCAGTCTATCGTTTATTTTAAATTACCGGGTATCAGCCAAAGAGTAAAGCTTTGGGAAAAGGCTTTGTCCCGACTGCCAGGTGAAAATCAGGTGGATGTTTTAAAAATAGCTAATGAGTATGAAATTGCAGGCGGATTTATTAATAATGCCGTCCAGTTCGCCTGGTTAAATGCCAGAAAGAATAATTCAAAAATTATTACCAATCAAGATGTTTTACTTGGTATAAAAAGAGAATATGCAAAGGAGGGTAAATTATTTAATAATTAAAAGCTTATATTTAAGTTTAATTACCAGAAATAAAGGAAATCTACCATGCGTTATGGCCTTAAATTACCTTTTCTAACCATTTGTTTTTTGACTTTTTTAAAGTTCAATGCCTTAGCTCAATGTGATCAATCTGCTCTGGTTACCGCCGCACAAGATTACGAAGCAGGCTTGTTTTCGGAGGCAAAACAACCCATCATTCGTTGTTTTATGAATGAAAAATTTTCAGATTTAAAATTAACAAATGATGCCTATAGAATGCTTTCTTTAATTGCCATTGCCGAAGATTCTATCGCGCTTGCTTCTAAATATATTAGGAAAATTATCCAGTCTAATCCTGATTATCAAGGTCCTGCAAAACATTTTATTTTTGATGGTCTCGTTAAACAAGTACTTGAAAAAAATCAGGTGATTACAGTAAGTGCCGTTTCAAAAAAAGCAGAAGATATAAGGGTTGCCCCAGCTAGTGTGCTCATTATTAAAAAGGAAGAAATGGTGGAACGGGGTTACATTGATTTGATTGATGTGCTATCGAATTTACCCGGATTTGACATAAGTAAATATTATGGAGTAGTTTATGCAAACGTTTATCAATTGGGTTTTAGACAGGAAAATACAGAGAGAACCCTGCTCATGATCAATGGTATTGAAGAAAACGATAACTGGTCAAATATTGCTTATATTTCCCGACAATACCCTTTGTCAAATATTAAGGCAATCGAAATTTTATATGGTCCTTCGTCCACTATGTATGGTCCAAGAGCCTTTGTAGGTACAATCAATATAATCACTTATGATACAGGGGAAGTTATACCTTTTCAAGGGAAATCAAATAAATCCGTTGATAAACCAAATAATAATCCATTTTATTTAAATGGTACTGTTTTGGGAGGTAGTTACACTACAAGAGACGCTGATTTTACCATTGGTTTTAAAAAGGATGCTATCAATACTACCTTTACTTTTAAATCATTTCAAAGCGATCACCGAATAGACGACTTCAACGAATTTTTTGATTATCAGCCAGACGATGTTAATCAGCTGAACTATGATCATTTGAATATTAAAAAGCCTGTTCCTTTAAATATTAATGGTACTTCAAAAACGTTTTCTATCGATGAATACGCTACTTTATTTAACATAAATAGTAATTCTTTTATTAATGTTTTTAAGAATGTGAATGGTACAACGGATAGCATTAAATTAACCCCAGAGGGCGTTTCGAAAGCAAGATTACTTGATAAGGATGCTTATACAGGTCTCGTAAATGGGCAACCTTCAGGCTATTCTAATCAAATGAGAGATTCCTATATTGGCATAAAAATTGGTTTTCCAAATTTAGTGATAGGCATAAGAGCCTGGAAAACATCTGAATCATTTGGCTTTTATCAAGATCTTTATAGCGCGGGTACGAAAAATGGAAATAAATGGGCTGTTTCAAATGCCACGTTTTACTCTATGTTTAATAAAACCTATAACCGTTTTTCCTTTTCAAATATTACTTCTTTTACAAATAACAGACTAGATAAAAATACGGCCAGAGTTAATTATTTCTTACTTGGTAATAAATCATTGCCTCTTCATCTTGCTCATTTTGTATATCCCGATTCCTTGCTGCCCAACGTTACGGGCGCACCGGTCAGGCAAGGTTATGGTAATTTGTTTTATTATTATGATGCTCAGTTATTTAGAAATGATTTCAGATTTTTTTATCAGAATGACAGATTTAATATCACCAGCGGCTTAGAAATTAGATTTAGTCAGCAATACGGGGACTATCTTTATTATTTAGATTTTCCAGCAGGGAATGATGGATTATTGCCTAAAAATGTAAATAAAGCACAAGAGTTAGGGGCCACGTTAACAGAAAGTCCTGGTGGAAATATTTATAATATTTTTGATATGGCGTTGTATTTTTCAGGAACCTATAAGATTATTCCTTCAAAACTCAATGTTTCTCTCGGAAATAGGATTGATAACAATACGATTCGTGGATCTGGCGGCTTTGGTGTAGAGTTTTCCCCCCGATTGGCTCTTGTTTTTTTAGGAAAAGAAATATCTGGTAAACTTGTTTTTTCACACGGTATCCAAAATGTTTCACAATTTCATAAATATTCTACTGGTAATAATCGTAAACCAAATCCACAACTTGGCACGGAAAAAATTGACTATTTTGATTTATCCCTAAACGGAGCGCATAAAAGTAATAGGATAAGGTGGACATTTGTTTTATTTAATTACTTTATTAGCGACGCTGTTGCCTCGGTGACAATCAATGAACCTCCATTTAATAATCAAAATAAAAATGTGGGTGTTTATCGCGTTTCTGGTTCTTTATTTGATTTTAATTACTCATTTATGGATAGAAAGTGGTCTGTTTTTTTTAATCATACCTTCAATTTGCCCTATCAACAGCCACCCATTGCTGGTGATAAATTTATCAGAGTGGCTGATATTAGTTCACAAAGTGCTAATTTAGGTCTTACGCATCGTTTAAATAAAAAAAACTTTCTTTTATCTACCCATATTTATGCCAATTATGTGGGTGAAAGACCAGTGGGCCCGGGAACAACGGCGCCAAATAATCTGGGCTTATACGGAGAAAATATTCCCGCCTATTTAATTTTTAATACTACCATAAATTATTCTAACTCGTTACTGAAAGGGACTATGTTTTCATTGATTATAAATAATTTATTAGATACAAATCTTCTGGATACAAAAAACAAAACCTATTTCCATCCTGGAATCAGAACGGCTAGCGGAGCTCCTATACCGGGTAGCTTTAATGGTTTAGCTCCGTTCTTTCCCCAACGTGGTAGGCAAATATCCCTTCGAATGCTCATTAATATTGCGGGAAGTTAAGATTATCGCCAAAGAACTACAAGCCTTTCTTTCATCCAGCTCATTTGAATCATTTGAATGCCCCAGGGTAGTGTTTCCAATAGTAAATCGTAAGCCTTTTTTTCAACTTTCAATTCCCACCGATTATTCATATAATACAAAGAGCCATTTCGCTGTAAAAATGTCTCGCGAAAAGTACCAATTCTGGTTCCTTTTAGTTTCTCCCAATTGGTTATT
>JBILDL010000081.1:0-7741 GCA_044352635.1 Saprospiraceae bacterium
GTGGTCTTTTAATAAGGCCTTAATTTCCTTGATTTTTGATGCATTCAGCATGTCAATATCGATATGAGTTACACCGGCATATCTTCTTTCTGATTTACCCAAGGGCCAGCACATAATTTCTATACAGGAAAATTTTTCCTCGGCAGCAAAAAGAACTAGTTTTTCTAACGAGTAATCAGGTAATATAGCGGAAACAAAACCTAAATCTAACATAAGGTAAAAGACGTTTTAGAGATTAAAATCAAATTTTTTCCTGTTTGAAAAAAAACATAAATAATAAGAGGACGAGGGAAGCGATGCCGGCAGGAACTAACCAAACATTTGTCCAATTGGTTACATTGGATAAAGTATTCATGTCTTTTACATAACCTGCAATTAAATTACCTAATAACATACCAATACCATAAGTTGCCAGAGTAATTAAACCCTGGGCCTGTGCTTTTATAGCCGTTCCAGCTTTCTTATCGATATAAATTTGTCCGCTGACAAAGAAAAAATCGTAACAAACGCCATGTAA
Organism: Saprospiraceae bacterium; assembly: GCA_044352635.1. Lineage (GTDB taxonomy): Bacteria > Bacteroidota > Bacteroidia > Chitinophagales > Saprospiraceae > BJGN01. The sequence continues at coordinate 518 of JBILDL010000081.1, forward strand.
TAAAATAGCTAAATATAGCATCCAGGGGGTGTTATCAGCTGTACCGTAACCAAAAAACAGGAATCGAATAACCCAGGCCAATAAACCGATGATAAATATATTTTTTAATCCCCATTTGCGATAGGCAAATGGTAACATTAGTAAAAAGACAATTTCTGAAACCTGCCCGAGAGACATTTTATTTTCAATAGCAAAGCTATCGGCATTGATACTCGGAAATGCCAATATATAAGCATCAGTTAAAGAGGGATTTGCCCAGGTATAGTAAAAAGCTAAAGGAATACAAATGAGCACGGAGGAAATAAAAAATAGCGAAAATGATTTTGATTTAAACAAAACAAAAGCATCTTTTCCTATTAATTGAGTATAAGAAAATGGTTCCTTTGATTTGCCGGGAGGGGTATGGGGCAGAAAAAATGAAAAAACGCCCAATACCAAAGATAATAATAAGGCTAATTGGAAAATGGTACCTTTATCTCCCCATCCATACCAACCGACAACGTTTACGATGACAATCCAGGCTATGGTTCCAAATACCCTGATTGGGGGAAACTCAATTTCTGGATTGGCCATCTGCCTCATCGCAATGGATGTTGTCAGTGATATCGCTGGAGTGAAGGTTAAACAATAAAGTAGCAGCACCCAAATAAAAGTACTTGGTTCTTCTATATTTATGAGCCAGAATAAAATAGCCGCCCCCAACAAACTTAAAATGCCCAGCAACCGTTGCGCCGCTATATATCTGTCGGCTAACATACCAACCAAAAAAGGAGAGGCAATCATGGCAATGGAAAACATAGCATAGGCATTACCTACTTGAACTCCACTCGCTTCTAATTGATTGCTGAGATATTTACTCATTTGCCCATACCAGGATCCCCAAATACAGTACAGTAAAAACATCATGATGGAGAGGGCTATTTTTGTTTTCCAGGACATTTCTTTTTACTTAAAGGTGTTTTTTATTAATTTTCTTTCAATATAGGTAATTTTTCAAAAAAATAATTTAAACTTTTTAAAGTTATATCGAATTTAAATACACCTTTTGTAAACAAAAGAGCTAAATCTTTCATTTATAATAAAAAAAACACATGAAATTAACCTCATTTTTTAATCTCTTCCTCTTTCTATGTATAGGAACAGCAGGAATAGCTCAAACTAACATGTCCAATTCAATTCATTCTTTTACAGTAAACTCATTGGAAGGTGAACCCATCCCATTATCCAATTATAAGGGTAAAATGATTCTGGTCGTTAATACAGCATCTAAGTGTGGCTATACACCTCAGTTTGCAGGGTTACAGGAGTTGTACAGTAAATATCAGGATAAATTGGTTATCATTGGTTTTCCTTGTAACCAGTTTATGAGTCAAGATCCAGGATCAGCGACAGAAATCAAAGAATTTTGTCAAAAAAATTACGGTGTGAGTTTTCCAATGGCTGAAAAAATAGACGTTAAAGGAGATAATATGGCTCCTATCTATGCCTGGCTTACACAAAAAGAGAAAAATGGCGTATTGGATGCTAAAATTGCCTGGAATTTCAATAAATTCTTAATAGATGAGGAAGGTAAATTAGTAGCCTATTTTCCAAGTAGCGTTAAACCTTTGAGCGAAGATATTCTGAAATATATCAATAAATAAGAAATAAAAGGGGGCCAGCAAGCCCCCTTTTATTTTAGAACGGCAATGTAGGGTAGGGTACAAAATGAGAGGCTACCCGAGTTATTGCGGGAGCCAATACAAAACTTAGCACCAGTATAATGATAGCATGTACTAAAGCAATTTCTATATTATTTTTCCTTAATTCATTTAATTCTGACTCTGGTGTTAGAAATCCTGTAATAAAAAAGGTAATTCTAAAGAGTACATAAGAAAAAATCCACATTCCAGCAAAGAAAAGCAGGGCAAAGCCAATGGCTTTTGCCCACTCGTTTTGACTTATTAAAAATCGCATGGCATCAGAACTTGTGTCCGATATATGATTTAAATTAATACCAGCTGCGAGCAGAGAAGAGCCAAAAACAATGAGTATGGCAGCATTTTTTTCTTCCAGATATTTATCGAAGAAATTCGATTGTACTCGGGCAAAGGTAAAAAGGTAAAAAATTGATAGTATGGTTAAGGTACCTAAGTCCATCCATTCGTTTAGCATAATTTTTTATTTTAAGGTAATACAATTTCCCATTTATTCAAATTTACGTCTGGGTTTACACCAAGACCCCAGTCTTTTCCTGTAAGTTCCCATACATAATATTTTTTTCCTCTCTGGTCTTTGATATGAGCTGACCCTGCTTCCGGGCTTTTTGGCAGATGAACAGCGAGCATGGAATGTTCTTCTCCATTTATGACTACCGCGTCAAAGCCTAAATTTTTTAACACAGCATAAGCAAAGACGGTTCTTGTATCGCAATCGCCCGCCTCGTGGTATAGGAACTCCATGGGGGAATAAACGCCAAAGGGTTGAATATTTCCGCAGCATCCCTGTCCGCTTTCCAGTGGGGCACAGTTGTTTATGTATTTGACACCGTTTAGGACATAAGGACAATTCTCATTGAGAATTAATGTATAGGGGATAGCCTGAATACTTGATATTATTAAATTTAAGGCGCCCATATAATCCAGATTAGCCTCATCAATGATATTTTTATAACCTGATGCAAGTTCATTGGTTGGAAATTCAACGGCGCTTAAAAGTTGTTCATATATAAATTTACAATATTCAATATCTGAAAGTTCATATTCTGGATAGCCTATATTTTCGCGGGTAGAAACACTTTCATCGTATAATTCCTGACAAACAGGAAAAGACATTTCATAATTATTCCCATCTAAAGAATTCCATGCCCATTGTTTATCCAATGATTTACATCCTGTTGCCTCATTATAAGGAATATCCTCAGGAATGGGTGGTCTCACAACCGTTTCATCCACCGCCTCTTCCCCACTCAAAAGGAGGTAGATGAGGTAACCTAAGAAAATCCAAAAAAGTAACTTTTTCATCTATTTTTTTTAACATTCTTAAACAACCAATCTAAAGGTCAAATTGATTCTGGGGTCCTTAATTTTAGCTGATTTTGGTAACTCATGTGCCCAACTACTTTGCGTACTTCCTTTCATCAATAAAATGTGTCCACTTTCAAGAATTAAAGAAATAATTTCTTTTGTTTTTTTGTGCCGGAATTTGAATATTCTGTCTGCACCAAAACTTAAGGACGCTATAGTTGGTTGTAGTCCAAATTCCTTATCGTCATCACTATGCCATGACATTCCTTCGTTTCCATGATGATATAAATTACATAAACACGAATTATATCTGGCTTGGGTTACTTTTTCAGTAATATTCTTGATTGGAAGTAATAATGGAGACCATGGTAATGCGGTCTTCAAAGTATGGGAATAGGTATATTGAAATGCCTCATCACCGAACCACACCACCTTCCTGTTTGTCACTATTTTTTTACCAAACATGATCAATTCATCGTGTCTCCAGGGAAAATTAATCAAGAAAGATTTGAAAATAACCTTGCTTTCGTCAAAATTCCAAAGACGTTTACTATAATAAACTTCTCCATCATAAGGTAAAATATTCTGACTATCGAGCATTTAATTCTTTTTGTTGTAAAGATTTATGGCACCAACACCATTTTCCAATAACAATTTATTAAAAGCGGGTAATTCTATGTCAATGATATTTAATGCATCCTTGTAAGCAGCAGACCATAGCGCATCGAGTCTCTTTTGTTCTTCCAGGACGGCTTTGGTAACCGCTGGAATATCACTTTCTGCCTGATTAACCAAAAACAAATAATTCCCCGTCATTTTATTTTCAAAATTATCTACATCATCATACGCTTTTGATTTTCGCTGCACCATGTTTTTATCCCATTGGTCGATAGCTTCGATTAATGTATTAGAGGCGGCGAATATTGGCGTACCACCTAGTTCTTTTCTTAATAACCAAAGTTGGGTTTGTACTAATTGCTCCTTATATTCATTCATTTGATTTACCGTATTTACCATGGTGGTATAGGTGCTGGATAATTGAGTCAACAAAGTATTATAATCCTGGTAAACCTCTTGCGAAACTTTAATATGAGGATTTGATATGATTTCCACCTCTTTGGTCCATTTTTCTTTGTTAAATGCCAATTCGACGATATATTTCCCTGGCATCACCTTATGACCACGATAACTTCCTTCAATATAAACATTTGGTACGCCGGGTCTTGAGAATGTTCTCATATCCCAAACAAAACGGTTCAAACCTTTAGATACACTTAATACAGGTTCTTTTGAAGGACCTCCATCATACCTTTGGAAATTAGACATTTGATCATTGGTAAATGTCCTTACCAATGTATTATTTGAATCATAAATATTCAGTTTTACTTTTTCCAATGGATTAGTACTTTCATCTTTTGGCAAATGATAGTAAATCACCACCCCTGTAGAAGGATTTACGCCTTCTTTAAGGTCAGTTCCACTGGCATCATTTCCAGGTTCATTTAACTTACTTCCACCATTCACCTGATAGGTATCTTCTATAGGATAAAGAAGTGTTTTAGTTGAATCACTAACATTATAATTTCTAATTACCTCCAGATCATCTAAAATCCAGAAAGAACGACCTGCAGTTGCTGCGATCAAGTCACCATGTTTAACCATTAAATCAGTGACGGGTACAACGGGGAAATTCAATGTAAAAGGTTTCCAGGTTGTTCCTCCATTTCTTGAAATATAAAGGCCCGTTTCTGTTCCTGCAAAGAGTAATCCAGGTAATTTATCATCTTCACGGACTACCCGGGTATAGGCACCTTCCGGAATACCACTGGAAATATTGGTCCAGGTTTTACCATAATTGGTGGTCTTAAAGAGATATGGTTTAAAATCATTAAATTTATATCGGGTTGCTGCTATGTAAGCAATGGCCTTGTTGTGGGGTGAAACCTCTATGGCGTTTATTAGACATTCCGTAAGAGCAGGTGGGGTAACATTTTTCCATGTTTTACCTCCGTCCATGGTCAGATGAACCAATCCGTCATCACTACCTGTCCAAATCACTCCTTTTTCATGCTGGGATTCAAGCACATAACTTAAGGTACCATAATTTTCTGCGCCCACAATCTCATTGGTGAAAGGACCACCTCCTTTACCTTGCTTGTCTTTATCATTTCTGGTTAAATCGGGAGATACTTCCTCCCAGGATAGGCCCATATCCTTTGTTTTAAGTAAAACCTGAGCCCCATGATAGAAGGTATTAGGTTCATGTTTTGACCATATAATAGGAGCGTTCCAATTATACCTATATTTCATGTATTTTGGTTCCAGGGCCAGATATTGTATAGGTGAAGGCATAATATTGGAGCTGGCACCTGCTTTTGTGTCTAATATTTCAATCGTACCCAAGTAACTTCCTCCCATTACAAAACGAGGATTATCAGGATCAAAGGCTAAAAATGCGCTTTCACCTCCTGCTGAGCTGGACCAGTCTTTTGTGCTAATTCCATAATTTCCTAATGATCGGGAGGCAATGGAAACGGAAGTATTGTCTTGTTGTCCACCATAAACTCTATATGGGAACTGATTGTCAACATTGATACGATACATCTGCGCGGTAGGCATATTGTGTTGTTCCGTCCAACTCGCCCCTCTGTCAAAGGTTATAGAAGCACCACCGTCGTCTGCGATGACCATGTTCTTTGAATTTTTGGGATTAATCCAAAGGTCATGATGATCACCATGCGAGGTATTTAAAATTTCCCATGTTTTGCCACCATCAATAGACCTTAAGGCAGGGGGCCCCAAAACGTAAACGGTGTGTTCATCATTTGGATCTGCGAAAACCTCTATATAGTACCAGGCACGTTGAACGAGCCGGTGATCACTGCTAATTTTAGACCAGCTTGCCCCTGCATTTTTTGATACAAAAAGTCCTCCTTCCTCTTTTTCAGTATCACCTTCGATAAGTGCATAAACAACATCAGAATTCGCTCCACTGACAGAAATACCCATTTTGCCTTTTCCATCAGGCAGACCTGCATGTATCTTAGACCAGGATTCACCACCATCGACCGATTTATAAAGGCCGCTTCCTGGTCCGCCACTGGTAACTTTCCATGGTGAACGGTTGTGTTCCCACATGGAAGCATACATAATCAATGCATTATTTGGATCTATGGAAAGGTCATTGCAACCTGTTCCATTATCAACAAAAAGGGTGTTTTTCCAGGTTTTACCGCCGTCGGTGCTTTTATAAATACCTCTTTCTGGGGTTGGACCATTTAAAGCGCCTTGAGCAGCCACATATACAATATCAGGATTTGTTGGATGAATGATTATTCTGGCTATTTGTCTGGTTTTATCTAATCCTATTTTTGTCCAGGTTCTACCTGCGTCGGTTGATTTGTAAACGCCATCACCATAAGAAGTCATGACACCTCTTGGCGCATGTTCGCCCATTCCACAATATACAATGTTTGGATCAGATGCAGCAACAGCCACAGCGCCGACGGACCCAGTTTTAAAAAATCCATCGGAAATATTAAACCAATTATGACCTGCATCATTGGTTTTCCATAACCCTCCGCCTGTTGTGCCCATATAATAGGTGAGTGGATCATTTGAAACGCCTGTTGCTGTAACAGATCGGCCTCCTCTGAATGGGCCTATGTTTCTCCATTTGACGGGATGGAAATAGTCTTCCTCACCGGCAATAGAAGGTTGCTTACTTTGCTCCTGTGCGTTAAGAGTTAACCCACAAAATGTGATGACTAGGAATAAAAAGTTAATTTTAAATGACATGAATATAAATTTTGGTTTGGTGCATTCAAAAAAAATCAAATTAATGAACAATTTAGCGAAAATAAATATGTAAGTTATCCTTTCAGACGAAAATAATATTTAATAATTAGGATAAGTTAATTTAAATACTATATTTGCATAATTAAGCTTTTCTATGTTTGTAATAAGGCGTTTTATTTTTCTTCTTGCTTGCTTCTTGCTCCTTGGCAAAGATGTAACCTACGCCTATTCGCTATCTCACAAACTAGAGATTCAATTAAAACAAAAGCATCTCAAAAATGGAGGGGATTTTATACATCCGGTTTCCATTAATGATTCAATTAAACTTTTAATAGTTGAAAATGAAGAAATTGAAGATGATTTAATATATGATATTTCTGGATCACGTTCATTTTTCATTCCTCCAGCCCAACCAAATAGT
>JBILDL010000082.1:0-7717 GCA_044352635.1 Saprospiraceae bacterium
ACAGTGATGAAAGGATTTATATGAGGGATATTCTGAAACTGACTAAAATTAATATTCCTGTAGCCAATGAACACCCATTCTTACCAGCTGATGGAAATACAGATTTAAGTACAGCGGTAAAACCAAAGGCCAAGGCGCCGCTACCTCGTGAAAACAGGCCTCGCAACCATGCGTATGGATCTACTTCTAAAGGTGGTAATGGGCAAAGAAAAAGAGAAAATAGTTTTTAACTATTCATTTTTATACAACTGATATTGTAAAAAGAGAATCCCCGATACAAAAGTGTCGGGGATTTCAATCAATAGACATGTGACCCCAAGGGGTCAGCTATGAAAAGGGTAAAGTTTTTTTAGGAAGGGTCTAATGTCAATCTGGCAAAATCTACCATTTTTTATCCTTTGCCATCTTAAAGGCCTATTAGCCTAATGTATAAAGTAGTATAAAGAAAAGAGGCTATCCATTTAGACAGCCTCCTTTAATATATCAATCTAAAGTAAGTTTTTGATATGGTTCTCTATATTCTCTCTGAACATACTGATTTGCGGGTTCAAAGTTCGTAACCTTCATATCTGCGGCATCCCACAGTAATTTTATATATCTGCCTGGATAGTCGAAACGACCTGGACGGGTTGGAGAAGGAGCTCTGTAATCATAACTTCTAATAGCCAAATTCCCAATTAATACCATTTCGGTAAGGAAACCAGCTATTTCGAAAGGTGAACTCAATTCTTTATTACCATAACCGGCCATGCAACCATCGACCCATTGCTGATAATGGCCTTCCGGTACTCTCGCGTATTTTTCAGGCACTTGCACCTCCTTTGTTTTAGCAACGGGAATCAAGCGAGGATTAATACCGTAAGTATTTGCCATCATTTTACCTTTATCGCCAGTAAAAATGATACCATTTCCACCATCACCCATCATTTCAGAAATCTCCAGTTCTTCAGGGCGTTGAGGAATAATACCTCCGTCCATCCAATGTAATTTAAGGTCAGGCTTACCTGGTCTTGGAAATTTGAAGTGAATCGTAGAAGAAGCCGGGCAACTTTCCGGATAGTGAGCCATGGTAAAGTTATCGGAATAAATAGTGGTTTGGCTACATTCGACCTCAGAAGGATATCCAATCTTTAGCACAGAGAAAGCAGATTCCACGATATGGCAGGCCATATCACCGAGGGCACCTGTGCCGTAGTCCCACCAACCTCTCCAATTGAAAGGCACTAATTTTTGCACATATTCTCTATACGGAGCGGAACCTAACCAAAGATCCCAGTCTAATTCTGCGGGAACAGCTGCCGACGTCGTTGGCCAGGAAACCCCCTGAGGCCAAACGGGTCTGTTGGTCCAGCAATGCACCTCATTTACCTCCCCAATAACCCCAGCTTCATACCATTCTTTTAGTTTACGAACACCGTCACCCGAAGCACCCTGGTTTCCCATTTGAGTCACCACCTTATACTTCTTGGCTGCTTCTGTAAGCATTCTTGCCTCATAAATATCATGGGTAAGAGGTTTCTGCACATAGACATGTTTACCCATTTTCATAGCCATTAAAGCTTGAATGGCATGCATGTGGTCAGGCGTTGAAACGGAAACAGCATCAATTCTGCTTCCCTCCTTTTCCAACATAACTCTAAAATCCTTGTATTTAGGTGCCTTAGGATGTAATGCATAAGTTTTAGCTGCTTCGCGATCATCAACATCGCAAAGTGCCACCATATTTACCTTTCCTCCTTTGACAAATTCAGCGATATCACTGGCACCTTTTCCACCCGAGCCGATGGCAGCAACGTTTAGTTTATCACTTGGCGCTACATAGCCTTTACCACCAAGAACATAGCGAGGCACAATCATGAATCCTGCTGCGGCCAATGTTCCTGTTTTGATAAAATCCCGACGCTTCAGCGAATGGTCCTTCTTTTTATTTTCAGTTGACATATCTTAGGTTAATAGGGTTAATAGGGTTTTTTAGGATTAATTTTCCTTTGCTCCTGTGAGAACTACCGCTCCACCACCAACAGATATTTTAATGTTTGATACATTTCCAGCTGTTCTCATGAAACTTACCTCGGCATCATAGCCCTGAATATTTGCTGTAAACACATCAGCCTTTCCAGAGGCTTTTAATGGAGCAGAATCACCCGTATCAGCGATAAGTGCCAATGCACCTTCTTTTACACCTACGCTCACTTTTTGAACGTATTCGTTCGATTCCATTTTAAATGAGCCAGTATAAACCTCCAATGCTGCGGCAGTTGCCGCTGCGGGTGCTGCTGTAGGTGCTGCTGTCATCGTTGCAGGTGGAGCGACTGCTTCCGTTTTTGAAACCGCTGCCTTTTTTGTGCAAGCTAAAGTGGTTAGTAAAACCAATACATAAACAAACTTTTGCATAACTTTCTTTTTTTGATTAAAATATTTTGCTAATTTAATTAAATATAATAAATAATGAAAGGCATTTGAAGATGAAGTAATACGTACATCTAAAATACATCTGAAGCAGCCTGTTTATATTTTCCAAAACAAGCCTCTTTTAGTACAAAAATGAACTATAACTCCCAATAATATAGTAACAATAAAGGCTCTGAATAGCAAAACCAGTGTAGATTGTCCAATAATATCTCCTAATCCAGAAACATTAAATAAAGGCATTAAAAGAAAACCAGCCATAAAATAAGCCATTAATGCATTTTTACCAATACTTTGTATGGGAAGTAAGTAAAAAGATAGTTTACTTATTTCTATTTTCATGAAGGCATGCACCCAAATAAAGGCGATTCCACTGCTAATGAAAAAGTAGCTTAAAGTAGATGGATCTTTTTTAATACCCCCTTGAAAAGGCTCCATAAAAAGGCCACAAAAAAGAATAAAAATACCTACATAAAAAATTTTATTTTTATCAGTAGAAACCTTCTTTTTCCATTTTTGACGATAATAGAAAAAGGAAAGAGATAATAAACACGATAATAAGGTAAGCTCAAGACTCCTATTAAACAAGCCCACTAATACAGACAAAGTAAGGGCGATAGAAAGAATAAAATAATCCCATTGAAAAGAAATTTTCTCTGCCAGGTTTTCCTTTTTTAGCAGCCAATCTCCAGCCAGTGTGCCCAATAAGAAAATGATCAAGTATTTTAATAAATAAGGACTTACCAAATGCCATGAATCTTGCCATCTCCAAAAATTTTGCATATAACCACCATCCATATCACCTAAATAGGCTGCTAAAACCATAAAAATAAATCCCACACGAAGCAACTCATTTTCCTTACTTACATACCAAAGGAGGGCACCAAAAAAATAGACATTAGCCAGTACCCGCAAAATGGAGTCATTATTTTTAATATCCAGACCGCCCCAGAAAACCATTTTCATATAAACGAGCCCCAAAAGAAGGAAAATGCCCGAAATTTTGAGGGAAAGCGCACGCCGGGGTAGCCAATCAGGGTGTTTAAAAAATACTAAAAACAAGCTGGCGTAAGCTGCTATTCCCGCAATATCAGCTACATCACCCGCGCCAAGATTCCTCAATGGGGCAAAATTAAACGAAAAAACAGCTAAGGCCAGTAACAGAAGAAATCTCTTGAAAAGCTGAAAAAAGGTATTTTTAAGTCCTTGTTTCTCTATATTTTGAGGTAAAACCGCTGGAATAACCGCTCCCATAGAGAAAAGAAAGAAAGGAAATACCAAATCTACCCAGGTGAGCCCAGGAAGATTGGGATTAAAAATATGCTTAGGGGGTGGTACCTGAGCGTGATACATCCAGGCAGGTAAGGCCCCGTTAAAAGGTAGTATTCCAGAAAAGACCATGCCAATGACGGCAAACCCTCTTAAAAGATCAATCTCGTTTAACCTATTTCGCATTCCTTCCCATTTTAGTTAAAGTATTTCCCACCTCAAAAAAATAAATTAAATCCATTATTTTTCTGATTGTTTTTTTAATACCAATCCAGCTCTAAGATCTTTGTACACGCCATTATCTACTACAACTTTACCATTAATTAACACAAAGGGTATTCCTTTGGGATATTGGTGAGGATTTTCAAATGTACTTTGATCTTTAATGGTTTGAGGATTAAACATAGTAATATCCGCATAATTTCCAACCTTTAAAGTTCCCCTATCTTTCAGTCCCATGCGTTGAGCGGGTAAAGTCGTCATTTTATATAGTGCCTGACTCAAAGTAAGCACCTTTTCATCGCGAACATAATGACCTAAAACCCTTGGAAATGTGCCATAAGCCCGGGGATGAGGATGTCCCTTTCCTGGTTCACTTAATCGTCCATCGGAGGCAATCATGGTCATAGGATGTTTCATAATACGTCGAACGTCTTCTTCCGAAATAACATGAAAAATACAGCCTGCACCTTGATGCAACTGTGCCTGAATAACTAAATCCGCCCCATTTTCCATGGTAGGTTCCAATTTTTCCTGTATCGCCCAATCATACAAGGTTTTCCCCTCCAATTCCGGCTTCCAGCTAAATTGACCAAATTGAATCCTTTTCAAATCTCCTCCCCCTCTGTCATTTAACAGATTGAAAATAATGCCCTTTCTCACTGAATCTCTTAAAATGGGATCTGCCATTCTTGATGTAAAATCAGTATTTTTATTTTTCTCCAGAGCCCAGGCAGGAATTAAAACGCCAAGATTTGTATAACTTGCCGTGTAAGGATATTGATCCATCATAATATCGAGGTTCACTTTCCTGGCAGAATCAACCAAGGCTAAAGTTAATTTACTGGCTCCCCACATAGGAATGCCAATGGCTTTATGATGCGTAAGAACAACAGGAATATTTGCCTCACGAGCAATGAGGATAGCTTCCTGAACACCTTCTATAAGGCCCAAACCTTCCTCTCGTAAATGTGAAGTATATATTCCACCATATTTTGCAGCCATTTTAGAGAGTTCAATGACCTCTTCGACTTTTGAAAAAGAACCCGGCAAATACTTTAGTCCCGTGGAAATACCATAAGCTCCCGCTTTCATATTGGCTTCAATCAACCCCTTCATTTTCTCAAGTTCTTCCTCAGAAGGCGCTCTGTTTTCCATACCCATTACCTCATTCCGAACTGAATTATGACCCACCAGATAGCCAACATTTAAACCTATGCCCAATGACGCTAATTCTTTAAAATAATCTGACAACGGGAGTGGGCCACCACCATCGGGGCCACCCAGGGCAGTTGTCACGCCTTGCATAACATGACTTTTTGCTTCCGGGTCGAGGGTCAATGGTTCAAGGTGGGCGTGAAGGTCTATAAATCCAGGCGAAACGATCAACCCTCTCGCGTCAATTATCTTCTTCGCGGAACTTTTAATCCTTGGCGCTATTTTAACTATTTTACCCCCTTTTATACCTATAGAAGCTTGTATAAAAGGTTTAGTGGAGGATGCCATATACAGCGTTCCATTTTTTATAATAATATCAAATGTCTGTGAAAAACTCACTTTCGTATATGATATAAAGAGGAACAGATATATAATTCGCTTCATTTAAAAAATATTTCGTATATTGATTTTGCAAAATAATCTAAAAAATAAGTATTTCAGCCATGAATGAATCAAATTTTTCCTTAGACCCTAAAATAGCTGGAATCATCAGCCACTTTACCATCGTTGGTTGGTTTATTGCCTTTGTTTCCAAAAAAGATGATCAGGAAAATGTCTATTTTTATTTAAGACAAACTCTGGGAATCCATCTCCTTTCTTTAGCCCTTTATTGGATTCCCACCTTTATGTTCTTTGGTGGCACGCTCAGACTGATTGGGGGATTAGGTATTTTTGCCTGTTGGATCATTTCCCTTTTAGGCGCAATAAATGACGAGCAAAGAAGGATTCCTGTTTTAGGGAATTTTTTCCAGGAACAGTTTAGAAATCTTTAATTTGCTTCTTTATCTTCAATGAGTGCTTGTATGACGTGTGCAGCGGCATGAAGTCCAAAAAGTGCAGGTAAATAGGAAATAGTACCGTAAAATGACTTTTTATATCTACTCCCATCGGTTAATTGTAGGGAGGAGGATATTACTGGAGCATTTGATGCTACGACAGGAATATTTTTTTTCCATCCCATTTTTCTGTATGATTTCCTTATTTGTTGGGCAAATGGACAATTTTTTGTTTCAAAAAGGGGATAAACACCCACACCAACAGGATTTATTCTGCCCCCAGCTCCCATAGAACTTATGATAGGTGTGTCAGAATGCTGACAACAAGCGAGTAAATTAAGTTTAGGTTGAACACTATCAATGCAGTCCAAAATGTAATCAAATGGTTCGTTTATTAATTTTTGCATATCCTCCGGTTCCTGAAAATGTGATATCAACGACAGCTTAATCTCTTTATTAATATCCAAAAGTCGTTGAGCCATCACCTCCGTTTTAGGTAAACCAAGGGTAGAATCTAATGCTATCAGCTGTCTGTTTTTATTTGAAACATCCACACAATCACCATCCACCAGCGTCATCGAACCGATACCTGATCTGCCTAAAAATTCCGCTGCAAAACTTCCAACGCCGCCTAGGCCAACTATTAATACATTAGCATTTTTTAATCTATTAATATTTCCCTCTCCTATTAATAAATTTGTTCTCTCTAACCAGGCGTCAACCATATCAAATTAATTTACTTTTTAAAATGCTATAAAAAGTCAAAGTTGATAAATTTTACTTGAATTATAATAAAATAATATAGATTTGCACGAAAAGAGAAACTACTCAATCTAAACAAGTTACTACTTCATGACACCACCTAACGAAAGCATTCATCAGAACGGCTTTACTAAAGTCCTTTTAAATATTTTGCTTATCGTTCCACTGGTTGTAGCAGGTTACTTTTATGGCTTAGCTGGTATTAATGCAAAAAAGGGAGATTTATCGGATGATTTTATATATGATTACCGGGAAATATACACCAATCATGTCCAATACCGAAAAGAATGGGGTACAGATTCCTTTTTACTTTTCAAAGTAAAAAAATACTACTTTGGGGTTTTAAAATATGAAAGACCCAGCCTTACAGATCAAACATACGCTGGTCTGGATTTATTATCCTCATTTTTTAATAAGCTAACCGAAAAGAATTCCCAGGTAAGAATCGCTTTTTATGGTGATTCCGGCGTTGAAGCTGATTTGGTCACGCAAACGTTAAGAGATAGTTTACAAGAAATATTTGGAGGATCCGGTGTTGGATTCATTCCCATTGTCTCCCGCGACCCAGGATTCAGACAATCTATCACCCACTATTTCTCCAATCTATGGCGTTGGGAATCACTTGAAAATCCCAGACCCATGAGAAAAAATCCTGGAATTTCAGGAAATTCATTTTATACCCAGCAGATTGATTCCCTTGCCGACCAAACGGCCTGGATATCCTACCGGGGGAAATCTTTTTCATCAAGAACAGCTATTTTTCCCTCCATGCGTTTTTTTTATGGTAAAAATGAAACTGACCTTTCCAATGGATTCTTAGAATGGGAAATAAATAAAACCAAAAAATTGAGCCCATTGGATAAAAACGAGTTGCTCAATGAAATTTCATTATTTGACTTTCCCGTTTCACAAATACGCATAAAAGCTAACCTTCCAAATAGTTTACCTGTTTATGGATGTAGTATTGAAAGTCCCCAGGGAGTTATTCTTGATAATTTTGCCCTAAGAGGTATCGATGGTACCCGATTAACAAGAATTCCCACTGCCTTATTGAAGGAATTTCA
>JBILDL010000083.1:0-7675 GCA_044352635.1 Saprospiraceae bacterium
ATTGATTAATTAACATGACCTTTACATTAAACCGACCTAAAATTAAAATCTGCTGTATCAGCAGTTTGGAAGAAGCTTTTCTTGCCATAAAACAGGGTGCTGATGCTCTTGGACTAGTTGGTAATATGCCAAGTGGACCTGGTGTAATAGCAGATGATCTCATTTCACAAATAACGAAGCAAATACCTCCGCCTATAGCAACTTTCTTGCTCACAAGTGAAAGAAAAGCTTCAGATATCATTGCTCATCATCAAAAAGTTCAAACAAATACCATACAAATTGTTGATTCCTTATTGGAAATGGACTACTCCAAGATTAGAGAGGCCATTCCAGCTGTAAAATTAGTGCAGGTTATTCATGTTCTAAATGAAAAACAAATAGATGAGGCGCTGGAGATTGAGCCATGGGTGGATGCTATTCTCCTGGATAGCGGAAATCCTAATCTGAAGGTTAAAATTTTAGGCGGAACGGGAAATGCACATGACTGGAAGTTAAGCAGAAAAATAAGGGAGGCGGTGAAAAAGCCTGTTTTTCTGGCCGGTGGCATAAATGCTCAGAATGTAAAACAAGCTATTGAGGAAGTAAATCCTTACGGAATTGATCTATGCAGTAGTGTAAGAACAAACGGACAATTAGATGCCTCAAAGCTGGATATTTTTTTTAAGGCTATACCTATTTCTTAAACAATTAAATGTTGAGAATGTTAGGCTTAAAAAAATAAACATGGACAGAAGAACTTTTATTCAAGAATTAAAATTACCCATAATGGCCACTTGTGCCATTTGCTTAGGGTCTTGTGCTAAAGACGATATTACTACGCCAGGAGGAGGTAATACGGGTGGCAATACTACGAATAGTTTTAAAGTTGATTTAACTAAAGAACTTCAAGCCGTTGGTTCTTTTATTTTTAACGATAAAATTATTGTAGTTCGTCTCGCCACTGGAAGTGTTCCATCTTCTTTTGTAGCCTTACAAAGAGCGTGTACGCATCAGGGAACAGACGTCAATTGGAACGCGTCTAAAAATGAATTCATTTGTCCGAATCATGGAGCCCGTTTTAATACCTCCGGTCAAAATATTGGAGGTCAATCTACCAGCGCTTTACCTGTTTATGCTATCAGTATTTCAGGAACCACGCTATCTGTCGGATAATTATTCCTCTTTGTTTTTTTCCAGAAATTTTAAGAAAGGCTTTGAACCGAGGACGTTTACTTCTCCTCTCAGGCCCTTCACAAATCGAGCTGGAGGTGCAAAACTTTGAACTTTAACCTTAAAATGAAATCTTCCTGTACCATACATTTCTGTCACGAATGGCTTGCACAAAGGAAATTCATCTTTAAGGATTAAATAAGCTCTCATTGACATGTCCAGCTCGATGGTTTTATCAAGGCTAGTCCCTTGAAATCCAAAGATATCAGGTTTATTATATTTGTGTTGGTCTTCAAATTTAAAGGTAGCTTTAGTTATTTGCACCTCTGAAATACGCTCTACTTTAAAATATTTATTTTCACCCGTTGAGACTTCATAAGCAACGATAGCTTCATAATTGGGGGTAAATGCGATGGGTTCTACCAATCTGTCTGATACTATCTGACTATTCGCAGAATAATAATTTTTAAGAATTACTTGATTTTTTTGAGTGATAGCCTCGTAAAGATTAAATATAATTTGAGAAAGATGCGCTTTAAAAATATTTTCCGCGCCTACATTTGCAACCGTAAGACCTTGTATTTTTTGTAATACACTTTGTGATAAATTATGTTGATTTCCTACACTCTGCACCAATTTAACCAAATAATCTATCTCCTGGTCTGAAAAAGGCAAAGACTTTATATCTATGTTAGCAGGTAAAAAATACCTGTTTTCCTCATCTTTTAAAACTATAATACCTAACTCTGCCAGCAAATCCAGATATCTATAAACAGAACGTTCAGAAATATCCAATAAACTCACCAAGGTTTTCATACCTTTTGATGGCTTCGCTTTTAAAAAGTTAATCAACTCAAAAACCCTGAAAATTCTATTTTGATTGAACATAAATCAATATTTTTTCAAATAAAATCATTTTTTTTTGCTTTTGAAAATTTCCTGACCTTAATTGGCAAAATAAAGTCTTTATTTTGTAATAATTTTAGTTTTCAGCCAAGCCACCTTAGCTATTCAGCCAGTTAGGGTGGTTTTTTATTGAATAAATTTCTTCCTATACCAAATAAAGGGAAAAAAGAAAAAATTTAAACCGATAATAGAAGGTAATATCCACTCCAGTTTATTTATGGTCAGTAGGAATGACATAATCAATAATTGAAATCCTAATCCATACATTGATAAAAAAGTCATAAATAAAGAAGGAAATGATGTAGCTTTTGAGGCTTTGGGGTCTAAATAATAAATAATTTTATCAAAAAGACCATAGCTTAGTTTGTACCATTGGAATAAAAAATTAACCTTTTGCTGACTTTCGCCCGGATAAGCATCCGGTGCATTTATTTCAAATATTTGACTTGTATGATCACTCCCAGCAGACTTATTTCGCAAGATTACGTAGTAATAATTGTAGAGAGTACCCTGGGTTTGCAAACTAAAAAAGGCAATGAGCATGATAAAAATGGAGACATCAGATTTCCAATAGAAGACCATTAAAAACAAAAAATTTAAAATAAGATCAAAAATGCTATCCAAATATCTACCCACATAGGAAGGTTTATTTCTCATTCTTGCTAACTCTCCATCGGCTGCATCGATGACTGATTTGAGTATAATAAAGAAGGCAGCCAAATAAAAATGGTCTGTGAGGATAAAATAAATGGCGAGCAATCCGCTTAGACCAAACAGAAAAGTAAGATGAACAGGCGTTATGCCTGTATTAAGAGAAGCTCTGGAAATAAATTTTGCAAAAAACCTGCCATAATCAGATAAATCCAAAAATTTATCTTTATCAATAAGTTTGGGCATTATGTTAGTTAAAAGATGATTTTAATTACTTCCTTTTAAAGAAATTCGGTAAAAAACGAGGTACTTTTTCCTGATATTCCTTGTATTTCGGGTATTTAGACGCGGAAATTTCCTCTGAAAAATTGGCACTTCCCCTGAATAAAAGAATTAACAGTATAGCGCCACCGATAGACCAATTAAACCATTGACCCGTAGCATGGACACTGAACAAATACAAAATAACCCATATAGCTTGTTCCGCGGCATAATTAGGATGCCTCACGAGAGCCCACAAACCATTTGATACAAATCCGTCTTCATATATGCCCAGGTCCTTATCGTTGTACATTCTATTATATTTTTCCGTTTGAAAATCGTACTGCTGTTGATCGGCAATATATTCAATGAATATGGCCGCCATAAAAAGAAAAGCGAGAAGATAATCAATCATTCCGACCGTGGCTACATTTTCAGCATATACAGCAATTACGGGTAAGGTAATAAGAAAAATAAGGGTATTTTGGTAGAAACAAATGAATCCCAAATTAAAAAGTGTCCAAATGAAAGGATTTTTAAGACCCGGTTTTTTTCGTAATATTTCCCAGCGATAATCCTCTTCACCTTCCCAAAATTTCCATGAATACGCTCCCCTTCTGGCAAAATTATAAGTAAGTCTCACCCCCCAAAGCGTAACTAAAATAGCCATAATTAACATCCTGTCATTCCACTGACCCAAATAGGCCATGTACCAAACATAAACAACGGGTACAATACTCCATAGTTTGTCCACCTGCGAATAATTTCCTGTTAACTGTCCTGCGGTAAAAGTGAATAAAATAACAGCTCCAGCAATATAATAGGAGTTTATAATCATATTCCATTGAATATCATTGGGAGGCGTTCCAAAATAAAACGCACAGACTGGTAAAATAAAAAGGGTAATGAGCAGGAAAAATACCGTCTTTTTCATAATTTTTTGGCGTTTGTTTATTATCGAAAATAATAAAAGTGGGTAAAACTAACTAAAATGCTCCTCATTATAAGTAGTTCTCTAAATAAAATTAAAATATACCTTAGCTTTGGTATTAATCAAAAAGCTCATTTACTTATAAATACTTTAATTATTATTATCTTCCATAACTTAAATGGCAAAAAATGAAATTTCTATTTATCCCGTTCCTTTGTTTTTCTTTGGTTGTACAAAGTCAAACAACCGAGTTTTTTTCTCCCAATTCCTTTGTTGATAAGAATAGGGTTGAAAAAATAAAAAGCACCTTTTCCCTGGTAGAAAAAATGTACAACGACCATGCAGTAAAAAATCATTTTCCAGGATATTCCTTCGGCATAGTGGTGGACGGACAACTCATTTTTAAGGGTAGTGGTGGGTTTTCCAACCTGGAAAATAAAACCCCTGCCTCTTCTTCCACCCTCTTCAGAATTGCCTCCATGTCTAAAAGTTTTACTACTGCGGCTATTTTAAAACTGAGGGATGATGGAAAATTAAGCCTAGATGATCCCATTGAAAAATACCTGCCAGGTATTAATAATCAAAAATTAACAGTGGACGGGCCTCCCATTAGCATAAGACATTGTATGAATCATTTAGCTGGTTTCCCTGAGGATAATCCATGGGGAGACAGACAGTTAGCAGATTCAGAGGAAGACCTGATACAACTCATTGGTAAGACCTTGTCATTCTCCAATACGCCTGGAGTTTCCTATGAATATAGTAATCTGGGATTCACCATACTCGGTTATATTATTCATAAAGTTTCTGGTTTACCATATAATGAATACATTCAAAAAAATATTCTAAGGCCTATTGGCATGCAGAATACAACATACGAATATTCAGAAGTTAAACCAGAATTATTAGCGCAGGGCTACCGTTTCATAGATGGAGAATGGAAAATTGAACCCTTATTAGCCGATGGAATTTATGGCGCGATGGGAGGAATGATTACCTCCATAGATGAGTTTAGCCAATACGTTTCCCTTCATCAACAGGCCTGGCCAGAACGAAATGATGTGGACAAAATGCCCATTAAAAGGGGAACCCTTAGAGAAATGCATGTTCCCCAAGCTTTTATAGGCCTAAATCCAGGATACACTTTGCCAAATGGGAAAAAAATGGCTACCACGTCCAGTTATACTTTTGGGCTGAATTGGATGAAAGACCAGTATGGTAAGACGAGTTTGGGACATAGTGGAGGCTTACCTGGTTTTGGCAGTAATTGGCGTTTTATGCCTGAATATGGTATTGGAGTAATGTATTTTGCCAATGTAACTTATGCCCCAACCTCCGGACTTAATGTCGCTATACTTGACACCATCATTCAATTAGCTCAATTAAAACCGAGGAGCGTTTCTATCTCACCCATATTGGCGAAAAGACAAAAAGAAATGTTAGACCTTTTACCATCCTGGGAAAATTTGCCCGATATTTTTGCAGACAATTTTTTTTCTGATTATATTTTGAAGGATCTAAAGATAGAATCAAAATCTTTATTTTCAGCTGCGGGTAAAATCATTTCCGTTTCGCCCATTTTTCCTGAAAATCAATTAAGGGGTTATTGTATTTTGAGGGGAGATAAAAAATCATTGAAATTGAGCTTTACGTTAACTCCGGAAGTCCCAGCCCGTATACAAGAATACGATTTGACAGAATGGAAGGATACCAAATAAAATAAAAAAGACCGGAACTCCCTTGAGGGAGATTCCGGTTACCTATTACTCTCGATTTAACTTTTATGCTATTCTTAAATAAAGATTATATGGTTTTATTATGTGACAAAGATAAACATGAATTGTCTCTAATCATATACTCATAAATAGGTATTTTTTATACCCAACCGTTCTTTATCGACCTATTTACCAATTCCAACGTATTTTTTACGTCACATTTAGACAGCATATTCCTTCTATGTGTGCTGACCGTTTCCCTTGAAATAAATAATTCTTTGGCAATTTCTTCACTCGTTTTACCTTGGATCAGCTTATTCAATATTTCTTTTTCTCTGGGTGAAAACCGCTCTTCTGGTTTTAAAAAGGAAAATTTACTTTCAACCTGAACATTTTCATAAGTGGGTTCACCATCCAACCCAATGAAAGAAAGAACTGGAAGGCCTTCTTTTTTCAAATCTGTAATATCTGAATGAATACCCATTGTCTTAACAATGGCTCCTTTATCATCAGTTTCAATGGTTACCATTTGTTGTAACACTCTGACATAATGTCCCTCCTTATGTTTTAACCGATAATCATACCTTACCTTATACTTAAATATTTTTTCCACGGGTAATTCATTAAAAAATTCCCTTACTTTCGACTCATTAGCTATGACCACGGGTAGATCGATGGGATGAACCAATGAAAGCATTTTTTCCATGGACATTTCAGCCGGTTCATATCCCAGAACATCACTCGTACCTTTACTGAAATTATTAAGTTTAACGTCTTTAATATCTGAAAGAAAAAAATAAGATTTACCTATCATGAAGAGGGCTAACCTATTTTCTTGAAGGATATCAATGAACGCAAGATTTTGTTTTATTGAATCACCATAGCTTTGATCATTCCATATTTTATCTACTAGTTTTTTTACGGGTTGATTTCTGTTCATCTGGAGTAATAGTTTAACAAGTCAAACATAAATACAATCGTCGAATTAATATGATTATTGACGTGAAAAGCACAATATTGACGTAAAATGCAGGAATCAGTTATAAATTGGTGTTTAATTTTTCAAATTAAACACCAATTATCTTTCTGAGCAGTTAATTTTTTTTCTACATTTAAAAAAAATTCCCCATTGTATATTAATTACATCATCCTGGCTCATCATTTTCCAGTTCAATTGAAAAAATTGGTAGATAGATTAAATGATGCCAACGTATATTTTTATATTCATATAGATGTAACATCGGATATTCATCCATTCAAAAAATTAATATCCTACACAAATGTACTATTTCTTAAAAAAAGAGAAAACGCAATGTGGGGTAATTTTACCATAGTTCAAGCAACTTTAAATGGTATGAATGAAGTGTTGAAAAATGGAAGAGGTGGTTTTACCATACTACTTAGTGGACAGGATTACCCATTAGCAAGTAATAAGCATATCAAACGATTTCTTTCAACACACCATTCTTATAATTTTATCGATATAAAGTCAGCACAAGAGGCTTGGCCTATTGAATACAAGGCTAAAATTCAAAATTACTACCTAAACCTTACCCCCAAAAGGGGTAATGGCTTTTTTATACCCTATTTCCTTGATATCCCCTTTATTTCTTTTTTAAAGACCATCTATCATTTAATGAAACATGCTGTCAGGCAAAAGAATCTGCGATTATTTTTACAAGTTTTAAAGTTGTTTAAAAAAAGAAATTCCCCTATTCCCTGCCACTATGGAGGTTCACAATGGTGGGCTTTTAATCATGAAACGCTAAAAATGATATTGAATTATGTGGAAGAAAATCCACTATTCATAAACTTCCATAGATATACCTATATACCTGATGAAATATTTTTTCATACCATCATAAAACAGTTGGCTGATAAATATCCTGAAATAAAAATTCTTCCTTCATTAACTTATGTAAATTGGGAGAAATTAGATTATGACTTTCCGGCTGTTTTTGGGATAACCGATTTTGCAGAATTAACCATGGCTAAAAAAAACGGAAAATTATTTGCCAGGAAATTTGAAGATCATATAGATTCCGGAATATTAGATTTATTA
>JBILDL010000084.1:0-7657 GCA_044352635.1 Saprospiraceae bacterium
GTGTTGATCAGCTTTCTCAGGTTATAGCAGATATAAAATCTAATCCAGATTCCAGAAGACTTATTGTTTCTGCATGGAACCCGGTTGATATACCTGGCATGATAAAAAGTGGATTACCTCCATGCCATACCTTATTCCAGTTTTATGTAGCCGAAGGCAAGTTAAGTTGTCAGCTTTATCAGCGATCTGCCGATGTGTTTCTAGGTGTACCTTTTAATATTGCCTCTTATGCTTTGCTAACTCATCTGATCGCTCATGTTACCCAATTGCGGCCAGGCAATTTCATACATACCTTCGGCGACGCACATATATATAATAATCACCTCGTTCAGATAAAGGAACAATTATCCAGAACACCCAGGGAATTACCTACCATATCACTAAATGAAAAGGTAAATGACTTGTTCCAGTTTGATTTTTCTGACATAATATTAGAAGGTTACGATCCACACCCAGCGATAAAAGCAGATGTATCTGTTTAAAGTATTATAAATGAACAAAATACACATTTACAAAACAACAATAAAACAATATTTTGTATTCATGGTTTTTTCAAAATATTATAGTTCAAAGAGGTGTTTATTTTGATTATTAGCTATTAATTTGGGTGTTTTACCATATATAATTTATTAAAAGGATAAAAATCATCATTATTTATTTAGAATTTATCTAAATAGTGAATAGTTCTTAAAAAAGCATGGTAAAACAAGTTAGGCTTAATATATTTGCGGTGACAAAAAAATGACATTTCATTTCACTTAGAAACAATTCTGAATTCCAAACTGTGAATAAAATGATTTTTAAATCGATGTTGCGTGTTTTCTTTCTGACAGGTGTATTACTGTTACAATATTTTCCTGTATCCTCCCAGGATGCAGCTATGCCTGCCGCCGCGGCTACTGCGGCTGCGCCTGCGAGTGTTGATATTGCTTCAGGTAAAACCTTATTTAAAAACCAATGTGCTTCCTGTCATAATAAAAATATGAAGGATAAGCTTACTGGTCCTGCCTTGGGGGGTGTTCAAGAACGTTGGGCTGCTTATCCCAAAGAAGATTTGTATTCCTGGATAAGAAATTCTCAGGCGATGATTAATAGTGGTCACCCCAGAGCGGTTGAGCTTTGGAACGAATGGAAGCCTACTATTATGACTAGTTTTACTTCACTAACAGACAGTGAAATTGACAATATCTTAGGTTACATCCAGGATGTTCACGTTAATGGCGCAAATCCAGTGTCAACAGCAGGAGGAACGACTGGAACAACGGCAGCGGTGGAACCTGCTGATAACACCAATCTATATATTCTTCTTACGGGTATTTTAATTTTATTGGCAGTTATTCTCTCGAGAATCTTATCCAATCTTAATTTTATGGTTCAAGTTAGCGAAGGTAATACCGACGCTAAAAGGAAAACCCTGATGGAGATTGTTACGGGTAAAGGTGTCATCGGATTTGTTCTGTTTGCTCTTGTTGTCTTAGGTGGTTATACTACGGTAAATAACGCTATCAACTTGGGAAGACAGCAAGGTTACCAGCCAACACAACCTATAAAGTTTTCTCATGCTACTCACTCCGGTTTACATAAAATAGATTGTCAATATTGTCACGACGGTGCTAGAAGAAGTAAGCAGAGTGTTATTCCAGCAGCTAATACTTGTATGAATTGTCATAAGGCAATCAAAGTTGGTTCACAATATGGGACAGCTGAAATTTCAAAAATATATGCCTCCATTGGTTATAATCCTAATACAGATCAGTATATTGAAAATTATGACAATTTAAGCAAAGCTAAAATTGAGCGAATTTTCAAAAAATGGTTTGCTGACTCCTATGTGCAAGAAAAAGGGACTATAGATGAAGAAGGAGAGTCATTAATAGAAAATCAGTGGGATGCTATCGTTACTTCTTTAACAGATAAAAAGTCAGGGGATTATAAAATTCAGGGTCCTATCGAGTGGGTTAGAATCCATAATTTACCTGACCATGCTTATTTTAATCATGCTCAGCACGTTACCGTTGGTAAAGTGGCCTGCCAAAATTGCCACGGACCAGTGCAGACAATGGATGAGGTTCACCAGTTTTCTCCTTTATCTATGGGTTGGTGTATTAATTGCCACAGAAAAACAGAGGTAAAATTTGCCGATAATCCTTATTATCAATCCTATGAGCGCATGCACAAGCAGATGGCCAAAGGTGAAAGGGAAAAGGTGACCGTAGAGGAGATAGGTGGCCTGGAGTGCCAGAAATGCCACTACTAAAATCAAATTGTCCTAAAAAATTATTTCTCCAAATGCTTATTTTCCGCATAAAATGAAGAATAAATCGAATGAAGTCTGGATTGGTGATGCTCAAATAGCAAACGATCCTGCATACCTAAGCGAATCAAATCAAGAATTTCATAGTCTTACTGTGGTTCAACAGCTGGAAGACCCAAGTCAGGTAGATTTGAATAGTAATCGTCGTGATTTCTTGAAATATCTTGGTTTTGGTCTTGGTGCGGCTACGGTGGCTGCAAGTTGTGAAATTCCTGTAAGAAAAGCCATTCCGTATGTTATTAAACCGGATGCCATCGTTCCAGGTATCGCTACCTATTATGCCTCTTCCTTTGCTCAGGGTGGGGATTATTGCTCCATTTTAGTTAAAACGAGAGAAGGCCGTCCAATCAAAATTGAGGGTAACTCTCTTTCATCTGTATCTAAAGGTGGAACAAGTGCCAGAGCTCAAGCTAGTGTACTAAGTCTTTATGACACAAGTAGAATTGCCAGTGCTTTTAGAGTTAAGAATGGCCAGATTGAAAAGCCCGCATCCAGAAATAAAAAAGGTCCAGGCTGGGAGGTGATTGATGCGGAAATTATGGCCGCCCTAAATGCAACAAGTCAAATAAGGATTGTTTCTCCAACCATTCAAAGTCCTACAACAAAAAAAGCGATAGCTGATTTTACTATCGCTTTTCCAAATACTCGTTTAGTAACTTATGATGCTATTTCGGCTTCTGCTTTGATTCAGGCTAACGAAGCTTGTTTCGGTGAGGCGGTAGTGCCCAATTATCAATTTCAAAATGCAGAGGTCATCGTTTCTTTTGAAGCTGATTTCCTAGGTACCTGGGTTTCTCCCATCGAGTTTGCTACCCAATATGTAAAAAACAGACGAATTGAGGATTTGAAAAATCCTAAAATGTCTAAACATATTCAGGTGGAAAGTCACATGAGTTTAACTGGTTCTAATGCCGATAATAGAATTATGGTTAAACCTTCTGAACAGGGTGCTGCCATTCTTTCTCTATATAATGCATTGGCCGCTTTGTCAGGTTTACCTTCTCAGAGTGGTCCATCATTAGCCGCTGAAAAGGCAAAAAAATTCAAAACCCTGGCAACGACCCTTTTTAATGCAAAAGGTAAATCGCTGGTTGTTTCAGGTTCAAATAATGTAGGTGAACAAACCTTAGTTAATGCAATCAATTATTTGTTGGGAAATTATGGTGCAACCATTGATTTTGCCAATGCTTCATTGCAAAGACAAGGTATTGATAAATCAGTGAATGACTTGATTTCAGAAATGAAATCTGGTAAGGTGGATGCTCTCTTCTTTATGGACGGTGCTAATCCTGCCTGGGATATACCTCGCGCAGAGGAATTTGCCACTCTGTCTAAGAAAGTTAAATTAAAAGTATCATTCTCTACTGTTCCTAATGAAACAGCGGCTATATGTGATTATGTCACGCCAACGCATCATTTCTTAGAGAGTTGGGGAGATGCGCAACCTAAAAAGGGGCATTACAGTCTGATACAACCAACGATATCTCCCTTGTTTGACACACGTCAAACAGAGGTATCTTTGCTTACCTGGGCAAAAAGTGCTGCAATAGATGCAGCGTCAGAACAACCTGCATTAGATTATCTGATGAAGCATTGGGAAACATCTGTTTTTCCAACACAAAGCAGGTTTGCTATTTTCCGTGCTTTTTGGGACAATTGTCTTCATGACGGTATTTATGAAGCACCTTTGGCTTTGACTTCAGTACCTTCATTTAACGGAGATGTTCAAAAGGCGGCTTCCCAAGTAAGAAAACCAGTTCAAAACGCTTTAGAAATTTCGTTTTTTGAAACAGTAAATATGGGTGGTGGGCAATATGCAAACAACCCTTGGCTTTCTGAATTAGCAGATCCCGTTTCCAGGACTTCCTGGGGAAATTATCTTGCCGTTCCCGTTAAGTGGGAGGGTGGAAATAAAATTTCTTCCTTAAATAATATTAATCCCCGGGAAATTTACGGTGAAGCTGATATTGTCGATTTAGAGGTAAATGGAACTAAACAAGCTGTAACTGCCGTAAGACAATTTGGACAATTAGAAGATACTGTTGGACTTGCTATAGGTTATGGTCGTACCGTAACAGGTTACATGGGAAAAGCCCTGGGTAATAATGTTGGCACAAATGTTTATCCTTGGTTATCTGTTGATGCACAAGGTAATACCCAGTATTATGCAACAAAAGTTAAGGTAAGTGACCCTATAGATAAAGAAGATTTATTTGCTTGCGTACAATATCATCACGCAATGGGGGTTACCGGTAAGGATCCTAAATCAGGTGAAACCTTAAATGTAGATGAAAAGACTTCTATGACCATTGGCTCTGGATATCAGGGTGGTATTGTTGACAGATCTATTATTTATAAAGGTAATTTAGATGAATTAAGTGAGTTGGTTCATCATGTAGAAGAGAAGAGAGCAGAGGCTGCGGAATTAAATAGCAAAACGCTTTATCCAATCAATGAATTTGTTGATAATGTTTATTCTCAAGGGCATTGGTGGGCTATGCATATCGATTTAAATGCATGCATCGGATGTGGAGCTTGTTCAGTAGCTTGTATGGCTGAAAACAATGTTCCCGTTGTAGGTAAAAGAGAGGTTGGGCGTCATCATGAGATGAGTTGGCTGCGTATTGACAGATATTTCTTTGGTGAATATGAAAACCCTAATACGGTCTATCAACCAATGATGTGTCAACATTGCGATAATGCGCCTTGTGAAAATGTTTGTCCAGTAGCTGCTACGCCTCATAGTTCTGAGGGTTTAAATCAGATGACTTACAATCGTTGTATTGGTACTCGTTATTGTGCTAACAATTGTCCTTATAAGGTAAGACGCTTTAATTGGCTGGATTATACCAAGGCGGATATGTTTGCCATAAATGAGCCTACGATAAGTAATGAATCACTGCCGTTTGGCGCTGACAACTTAACAAGGATGGTGTTAAATCCTGATGTAACCGTTCGTTCAAGAGGTGTTATTGAAAAATGTAGCTTCTGTGTGCAAAGATTACAAGAGGGTAAATTGACAGCAAAAAAAGAAGGTCGCGCTTTACAAGATAACGATGTAAGAACAGCTTGTCAAACAGCTTGTCCTACAGGAGCTATTGTTTTTGGTGACAGAAATAATAAGTCAGGTGATTTATCTAAGAAATTAGATAATCCACTAAACTATATTGTGTTGGAAGAAATTGGCGTTCGTTCTTCCGTAAATTATACTGCTAAGGTTGTTAACCGCAGCGAAAATTTAGACGCTTAATATAAATGGCTAGCCATCAAATGTTGATTACTTTAAAATATAACTCATGAGTGCACCTATCTCTGCGATTAGGGAACCTTTAATCACCGGGAGTAAGACCTATCATACGATCACTGAAGATATATGTGGGCCTACAGAAAGGACTCCAACGACCGCCTGGGTCATTGCTTTTATTGTTGCCGTAACGGGTTTAGCGCTATATGTTTTTAGCGTTACCTGGACAATTTGGGTTGGTATAGGTTCCTGGAACTTGAATAGAACAATAAACTGGGGTTGGGATATTACCAACTTCGTTTGGTGGGTTGGTATCGGTCACGCCGGTACGCTGATTTCTGCCATCTTACTACTTTTTAGACAAAAGTGGCGGACTGGAGTAAACAGAGCTGCTGAGGCAATGACTATCTTTGCCGTAATGTGCGCGGGTCAGTTCCCGCTGATTCACATGGGTAGATTATGGCTTGGTTTTTTCATCTTCCCTTATCCAAATACAAGAGGCCCACTGTGGGTTAACTTTAATTCTCCTCTACTTTGGGACGTATTCGCTATTTCCACTTATTTCACCGTTTCTTTACTTTTTTGGTACACTGGACTTGTTCCTGACTTCGCAACCGTAAGAGACAGAGCTAAGGGACTAAGGAGAAAGATTTATAGTTATGTATCTTTCGGATGGACTGGATCAGCAAAGCACTGGCAAAGATGGGAAGCATTATCTTTGGTACTAGCTGGTTTAGCTACTCCTCTGGTATTGTCGGTTCATACCATCGTATCATTTGACTTCGCAACCTCGGTTATTCCAGGTTGGCATACCACAATATTTCCTCCTTATTTCGTTGCAGGTGCCATTTTCTCTGGTTTTGCTATGGTGCAAACGCTGATGATAATGACTAGGAAGGTTCTTAAATTAGAAGATTATATTACACTGGAGCACATCGATAGTATGAATAAAGTCATTCTTGCTACAGGAAGTATCGTTGGTGTTGCTTATTTGACTGAGTTGTTCATTGCTTGGTATTCTGGATATATTTATGAGCAATTTGCCTTTTATAACAGGGTAATGGGACCTTACTTTTGGTCTTACATAGGTATGATGGGTTGTAATGTTATTTCTCCTCAAATCTTCTGGAGTAAGAAAATGAGAAGAAGTATTCTGGTTACCTTCTTCATGTCCATCTTTATTAATATTGGTATGTGGTTCGAGCGTTTTGTTATCATCGCATCTACATTGGCCAGAGATTATCTGCCTTCAAGCTGGAGTTATTATTCTCCATCTTGGGTTGAGGTTTGTTTGTTTATTGGTACATTGGGTCTATTCTCTACGTTGTACTTGGTTTTCATGAGAGTGGCTCCCGTGGTTGCTGTAGCTGAAATCAAGGGAATTCTAAAAACAGGAGGTGATCAGTATGTAGGTCCAAACATTAAACATGATAACGCTCACAAAGAATCTACACATCATTAAGTATTGTCTGCGCTAAAAAGAAATTTTAAATGAAACAAGAATCAACCCAAGTACTCTACGGTTTATATAACGATGAGGAAGTACTGCTTCACGCAGTAAAAAAAGCTAAGGAAGATCATTTAGATATAATGGATGTATATTCTCCTTTTCCAGTTCATGGACTTGATAATATTTTAGGCTTGACTGAGAGCCGCATTCATATTGCAGGTTTTATTTATGGATTAATAGGTAGTTTAACTGCATTTTTATTCATGACCTGGGTGTTTACCAGAGACTGGCCTATAATATTTGGTGGTAAGCCTTATTTTTCTGCTCTTGCATTTATACCCATTACCTTCGAAGTAACAGTACTTTTTGCTTCAGTTGGTATGGTGGTTACTTTCTACACTATCTGTGGTATGGGGCCTGGTGTAGAAAACCCTACCCTGGATGACAGAATCACGGATGATAAGTTTTGTATTGCTTTTGATGTTGATGATGCTGATGATGCGAAGCAGGCAGCTCTCAGAAAGTTCTTAACCGATACAGGTGCTGAAGAAGTTAATGTTAAATCGATCTGATAAACCTGATTATTATCTTCTAAAAAAGAAGTATATGATACCAATAAGAAAATTTGTTTTTTTGATATTGTCTCTGT
>JBILDL010000085.1:0-7652 GCA_044352635.1 Saprospiraceae bacterium
GTCTGGTGAAGTACAAAAATAAATACCAATAAGGCCTATTCCACCTGCAATCAAAGAAAAAGCATGCGTCCATTGTTTTCCAATTTTAAGGGCAATAAAAGGGAGCAATAAGGCATAGAAAGTAGCGACCAGGTTATACATTCCAAAGGCCTTTCCTACCTCATCCCCTGCCTTATTAAAAGCCAGGCTATGGGTGTCATCAATAGCTAATCCATATATATGATGGGCTACCGCTGGCGTAGTAAATACCCACATACTAAATAAAGCAAACCAACTAAAAAACTGAACTAATCCCAATTGCTTCATTGTTGAAGGCATAGCTTTGAAATCATGGAAAATATTCATTAACCCCTTTTTATCTTCCTTTACTTCCCCATGATACAGTTTATATTCCTCTGGTGGATATTCCTTTGCAAAAATTAAAGTAACTAAAATAGCACCAAAAAATACCACAGCACCGATGTAAAAAGACCAGATAACATTTGGTGCTACTCCCCCATTTATACCTTCTCTGCTAAATCCAAAATAATCAGCTAAAATAGAAGGTAAATAGGATCCGGCAACAGCTCCAACACCTATCAAAAAAGTCTGAATACTAAATCCAAACGTATTCTGATCTACTCTTAAATTATCTGCAACAAGTGCTCTGAATGGCTCCATCGCCACATTAATACTTGCATCCATTATCATTAAAATACCTGCACCAATAAGCAAAGCTGACTTAATAGATAAGAAAATATCAGCATTAGGCAAAAAAATCAGGGCCAGACAAGATAAAATGGTACCTACTAAAAAAAATGGTTTTCGTCGACCCAATCTATTCCATGTCCTATCGCTATAATAACCAACCAAGGGCTGAACTAACATGCCCGTTAAGGGAGCAACTAACCAAAACCAAGATAATTCATGGACATCTGCACCAAAATTTTGTAAAATTCTTGAAGCATTCCCATTTTGTAGGGCAAATCCAAATTGGATGCCTAAAAATCCAAAACTCATGGAAAATATTTGCCAGAAATTCATTCTGGGTTTTTCTTTCAGTGCAGTACTCATAATTATTTTAATAAATATAAATCAAAATGACAATATAATTTGTTCCACAAGTTACAAATCTTACTCAATGAAATGTCGTAAATTTTAATATGAAAAAGAAAATTCCTGTCCATATTATTACTGGTTTTTTAGGATCTGGAAAAACGACCTTCTTAAATCACCTTTTAAAAAGTAAAAATAATGAACGTATCGTTGTTATTGAGAACGAAATCGGAAAAATTAATATCGATGGAGCTACTTTAGTTACCAATACGAATGATATTATAGAGCTGACAGCTGGCTGTATTTGTTGTTCTTTAAATGATGAACTTTTTGATGTACTCGAAGAACTGTATATAAAAAAACACGAAATTGACAGAATCTTAATTGAAACAACTGGCATTGCAGACCCAGGAGCCATAGCAGCTACTTTTCTAAATCATCCAGCGGTTATAAAAGATTTTGAACTGATTAATGTGATTGGCGTTATCGACGCTCTTTTTATAGAAAGCTGGCTTTCTGAAACGGAGGAGGCTATCAGGCAAATTGCCGCTTCTGATATCTTGTTACTTAATAAAACAGACCAAATATCCAATGAGGCAAAGAAAAATGAAATAACTGCCTTATTATCAAATATCAATCCTTTAGCAACCATTTTGTGGGGCGCATTTGGCGCTTTTCCTATTGCTGATATACTGGAAAGACATCATGAGCTGCTTCCTGAAATTAAACTGAATAATGTATCCGGCGAGTTAAGTAATATACACGAAAAAATAACCACTTTTTCCTTTACGTTTAATGAGCCTTTTGTGTTGGCAAAGTTGAATTTTGAAATAAACAGATTACTATTCCTAAGTTATCACCAGATTTATAGGATTAAAGGTATCATCGCCGTCGAAAATTATCCGGTAAAATTATTATTTCAAACAGTAAAAACACAAATAAACTATAGTGACGGTCAACTATGGGCCAATGATGAACCTCGAATAAGTAAAATAGTCGTTATAGGCAAAAACATAAATAAAGACAATATGCACAAATTTTTTCAAAAATGTTTGTCTGTATAAATCTTATTCCGGCTTAAAAGGAGCGAATGAAATACCAAAAAATATAGTCCTTGGTCTGGAAGGTCCATAAATATAACCCGCATCTCTTTGTACTCCTATATCAAAATCCTTTTGGTAAGCATTAAAAATATTTTGAATGCCCATAGATAAAGTTAAAGGCATGGTCTTATGCAAGTGCCATTCTTTGCTCATTTTAAAGTTAACCTCTAAAAATGACCTGGTATTCACCCAAACCGGAAACTCATTATCTACATCAATAATGTGTTTTACCTGCATAGACCCCGTATAAACACTTGATAGTGAGAAGCTCCATTCATGAACTGGACGCCAGTCCATGCTTAAGAAACCATATACATTTGGGGTTCTTAAGAGTCGATCGGTTGATACAACACTATCCTTATTACTTTCAGTAACAATACCAGGAGACCAGATTATTTCCCTTTCGTCATATAAAGCCCGTTGAACCGTGGCTCCCCCTTGAATAATCCATTTCCTGGTAATGGCTACATTGGACTCAAAATTAACTCCAAAAACCCTTGCTCCTGAACCATTCCTTTTTGTTACCACCCCAATACCATTGGGTAATTCAATCTGATCACTCAAAATAAACGGATCTGATAGGGTAATATGAAAACCATCCACAATAAAATTTCCTTCAGCGGAACCTTTTCTCCAGTTATAGTCAAATGAGGCATTCCAGGAACGAGAAGTTTCCGTTTTTAGATCCTTATCAAGCTGGGTAAATAATGCAGCACCTCCAACGGTTTCAATATGCAAGTCTTCATTAAATGCTTGAGGAGCTCTGTAACCCTCTGAATAAGAAACTCTTAACTTTAAACTGCTATTTAGATTTTTTAAAATACTAAAACGAGGAACGAAAGGAGCCATTCTTTTAATTTGGCTGAAATCATAATTATCCAACAAGTAAATACCATCAATGCTTAATGGATCTAATCGACCTCCTGCAAGAAAAGTCCAGGAATCTGCTGGCTTCCATTGTAACTGTGCATAGGTTCCAAAAGTATTGACCGTTTGATTGATACTTCTGTTATACCCCGGCATTCTATCTGACACCTTATTATGAACCCACTCATTTCCAGCGGTCAATGAAAATCCACCATCCAGTTCAGCTGAAATTTGCCATCCAGCGGCCAAAGCTAGATCTTTTGATACGCCATAAGCATTAATAGCCTGCAACTGTGGCAAACCTACATTACTTCCCGTCGTCAGAATACTTCCTCCAGAACCATAATAACTGCCTCTGTTCGTTTGTTGTAATGAACTATACACAGAAATTTTTCTTGCTTTATCCTTAGAATAATATTCATAAGAAACACCCCCACCATTTATATCGTGATCAAGCTGTTCAGCTAAAGAAGCCTGGTGCGGTTGAACATCAAAGTCTCCCCCACCTCTTCTGAACTCCTTCATGAAAAGTAAATTCCAACTCAACCTACTTCTTTCCGAAGGCTTCCAATAAGCATCAGCACCCAGGGTAAGATTATTTAGTTTTGTCATTTCAGATAACCCATCTCCATTAGCATCCCATGGATTTCTTGACCTATTAAAACCAAAAAAGGTAATGCCTCTATCCAGTTGGTCTGATACAAGAGAACCATTGACAGATAATGATTTATCTGCATTTTCAAAGTTTGTAATGGCTAAATTGGAGTTATATTCAAAATGGTTGAACAGTGGATCTTTGGTAATGATATTTACCGTTCCTGCTATCGCATTTCCACCATACAGCGCTGACCCACCACCTCTCACAATTTCAACCCTTTCCACCATGTTTGTTGGTATCATTTCCAAACCATAAACACCGGCTAAGGCAGAAAAAACAGGTCTGCTATTAATTAAAATCTGGGTGTATGGTCCCTCCAGACCATTCATCCTTAATTGGGTAAAACCACAATTCTGACAATTATTTTCAATACGTAAACCTGGAGAAAAATGAAGGCCCTCTGCTAAACTAATGGATTGAGTCCTGTCAAAAATACGATCATCTAACCGGTTAACTATAATGGGAGACAGAAAGGCAGGAATCGCATTTCTGGTGGCTGTCACCACTACAGCTTCTAATCCAAGCACATCCTC
This sequence comes from Saprospiraceae bacterium, assembly GCA_044352635.1. Lineage (GTDB taxonomy): Bacteria > Bacteroidota > Bacteroidia > Chitinophagales > Saprospiraceae > BJGN01. The sequence continues at coordinate 4,197 of JBILDL010000085.1, forward strand.
TTCAAGATTAAAATCCATCTTTTTTATCTCATCCATTTGAAAAATCAATGTAGATGAAAAAGATTTATAACCAACATAAGATATATTAAAAGTATGTTCGCCTTTTGGGATATCAGATAAAACAAATTGACCCTCCAAATCAGTAATAGTGCCTAAACTACTGTTTTCCATAGCAACAGAAGCTCCAATTAAAGGGGTTCCATTAGAGGTAACTCGACCAGATAACTTATTATTCTGACCAACAGTACCAAAATATAAGAACAGAAAAAGGACTGAAAACCAGACTGATTTAAATCGCAAAAACATTTGTGAAAATATATCCATTTTTATACATTTCAATTTCGTGTGAATATAGGAGGCAATTATTTAATTCTGCCTTTATTATACTTTAAAGATATGAGATTCCAGCAAATAACCAATGCAACAATGTTTCATAAATAAAAAATTTATTATCTTATATTTGTAAGAAAAAGAAATGAAAGTGAGGATTAATACTATTGTGATTTACTTAGTCATTGGGTTATCTTTGGCTATGCTCCCTGACCTTAAGGCGCAATCTTTGTTGAGTTGGGAAAAATTATCCGATGTTAACTTTGATTTAGTGTGGTTTGAGGAACACCAATCTAAATTTATGGTGCCAAGATTTGGTGCGATTCCAAATTCTTATAAAAACAAAAAGGTTAAAATAAAAGGTTATGTAATACCTGTTGACGCAACAAAAAACTTATATGTCATTTCCAAAGTCCCAATGGCCATGTGTTTTTTCTGCGGAGGTTCCGGTTCAGAAACTATTGTTGAACTTGAAATGAAAAAAGGATTTTCAAAAAGATATAACACCGATGATGTAATAACTTTTCAAGGAGTACTTACGCTAAACACCAAAGATGTAATGCATTTCATATACATTCTTAAAGATGCGGTAGAAGTAAGTACCCCTTGAATAAACGCTATTTCAGTGATAAAATCAAAGATTTAAAAGCAGGTACTTGTAAGGAATCTGATAACTCCATATTTGTACCTGATATAATTTCAGTCGCTACGAAAGAACTGGGTAACAACTCTTTAAATCTTTTTAAATCCAAAGAAATATCCTTTTTATTCAGGCTAAGGACGACCATAACCTTTTCATCATTGTCATATCTGAAATATACGTAAATATTATTTTCCGGGACAAAATGCATCATTTTTCCATGGTGAATCACCCCTTTTTTTTCACGCCATTTAAGTAATTTTTGAATATGATTTTTTGTTTCAATCTGATTAGATGAAAGACCCACATTTGAGAATCCATTTATTTGATCTCCCTGCCAACCACCTGGAAAATCACTTCTAATGATTCCATGATCATCTGTACCAGGATTAGACATCAGAATTTCCGTTCCATAATAGATTTGGGGGGTTCCTCGGGTGGTTAACATATAAGTGAGACCAAGATTAAACAGTTCCAGATTTTCATTCACCTGGGAGAAAAGCCTGCTCATATCATGATTATCCGGAAAAACCACTAAACTATTAGCATCAGGGTACAAAAAATCCATAGTTAATGTCTCATAAAGAGGATACCAATTATTATTAGTTAATGATTTCCTTAATGCACCTTGAATTGGAAAATCCATGGCCCCAGGCAAACAGGAAGAATAACCGTTTGGATTCACCTTTCCTTTCAACCAATGCGCAATGATTGCAGGGTTTTCAGACCATTCCTCCCCTACTATATTAAAACCAGGATACTCAGCCATTACAGCACATGTCCAATCACTCATAAAATCCTTATCCGGATAAGGATATGTATCCATTCTAATGCCATCAATATCAGCATATTCAATCCACCAAATGGCATTTTGTATTAAATAGGTTGCCAGCAATTTATTTTTTTGATTTAGGTCAGGCATGGTCTCTACAAACCAACCGTCAGTAAACATTTTTTTATCGTATTCGCTTACGTGAACATCTTGGATAACAGCACGTTGATGGGTGGTATTAACAAACTTATTATCGAAATTAATCCAATCTGTATCGGGTAAATCATTCATCCACCAATGAAAAGAACCACAATGATTTACGATCATATCCATGATAACCTTCAATCCTTTATCATGACAATTTTTCACTAAATCAAGGTAAGAATCATTCGAACCAAAGCGAGGATCTACTTTAAAAAAATCAGTAATGGAGTATCCGTGATAGGAATATTCAGTCTGATTATTTTCCAGAACAGGATTGAGCCAAATGGCTGAAAACCCGGTGGATTTAATATAATCCAAATTTTTAATAATACCTGCAATATCGCCCCCATGGCGTCCCCCTTTAAATGATCTGTTTGATTTTTCCCTCATATCCGGGTGATTATCATTACTCGGATCCCCATTGGCAAAGCGATCTGGCGTAATCAGATATAGGACATCTGCCGTTGAAAAGCCCTGCCGCGCTGCGGAATTCTCTTTCCTTTCTTTAAGGGTATAAGGGTGAGAAAAGACCACTTTTTCATCCTTCAAAAAATCAATGGCAAAAGTTTGAGGCTTTACAGTAGGTTGAATTTCCAAATTCAAAAAAAGATAATTTCTATTGGACGTCTGAATCACATTAACCAATCTTATACCCGATGTATTAATTTTTGGTCTTAAATAAGCAATATCTTTAGCATGAACCATGATCTGTAAGTCCCTGTTTTTCATACCTGCCCACCAAAAGGAAGGTTCAATATGATCTATTGTAAGCGCGGAATTTGAACCATTTATCTGCAAATGGACTCCAAAAAAAAACAAAAAGAGGAAAAAGTATTTTTTCATGGTAAAGTATTATAAAATAGACTGAACTAATTAGCTAATTACAATATATTAAAAAAAATATGGTATTGCTTGAATTTTTCCATTATCATTTATCATTAATTTAATGCAGGTATGCTCTACATCATGTTCAAGGATAAGTACATAATCGTTCTTTAAGGCTTCCTCTACCAATCGACTTCTTTCTTTAATTGTTTCAAGAGGTTGAATATCATAAGCAATGATATAAGACAAGGACAAATGATGAATGGTGGGAATAAGGTCAGCGCAATAAACAAATGTTTGATTTTCTATATTTATAATGGGTAACATCATACCCAATGTGTGCCCATGAACAAATCTAATATTCAAACCGTGGATAAACGGGAAATCAGAATCAGTACATGGAATAAATTTCAATTGTCCGGATGTTTGTAGCGGAATAAAATTATCTTTAATAAATGAGGGTGCTTCCTTTATATTGGGAAGTACAGCACTTTCCCACTGGATTGCATTTGACCAATAAGTTGCTTTTGGGAAGGTGGGAAAAAGAAGATTATTCTCGTTTAAACTTACGGCACCTCCTGCGTGATCAAAATGAAGATGGGTTAAAATCACATCGGTAATATCGGACGCAGAAAAACCCTTTTGTTTTAAATTATCAACAAGAAGATGAGTGTCCTTAGGAGAA
>JBILDL010000086.1:0-7650 GCA_044352635.1 Saprospiraceae bacterium
ATGCTCTAAACTCAAGATAATCAAAGCCTTTCAAATTATTTCGAAGCAATGCATCGGTCAGCGATTTACAACTTTTATCATCCAAGCCATCTAAATTACCAAATAAGTTGGTTGATGATTTATCCATCATTTCATATTTTATTAAAGCCATTCGAAAAACACTGCAATTTAAGGGAATTTAGTAAATTGCTTTATTTATTTTTCGATAAACCGCCACAATTAAATGATAAAAACGTCCTTTTTAAAATATGACAAAAAATAATTACTTGAAAATTTCCTTATTGGATGATTCCAATGAAAAAGGTGATATTTATTTGACGGGTAACTTCAACGGTTGGAAACCCGCCGATGAAAGATATCAAATGATTAATGCAGTAGATAACCAGTATTTTATTGATATTCCCCTGTCTTTAATTCCAGATGAAACCCTGGATTATAAATACACCAGGGGAGATTGGCATTCTGTTGAACTTAACAGTTCTGGAAAACACACGCCCAATAGAAAGTGGGCAATGGGAATGCCTGAACCAAAAGATACCGTAAATCAGTGGTTGAAAGATGAAGATTTAAACCACACAAAATATTACCCTATCATCCATGATTTGTCCTCCAAATTCAAGGTCCCAGACCCAATTAAAACGAGGAGAATATCTATACTATTACCTTGGGATTATTATTCATCGACAGAAAGATACCCTATAGTTTATTTACAAGATGGGCAAAATCTTTTTCAAGATAAATCACCTTATGGTAATTGGCATATCGATAGAAAAGTAGCCAGATTATCCGCTCAGAAAGATAAAAGGGTTATCATTCTGGCCGTCGATCATACCCATGAGAATAGATTGGCAGAATACACGCCTCCTCATGTGCCCGACCGGGCGGAGGCTTATGGTAAAGATTATATAGATTTTTTAAAAAATGAAATTATTCCCTACGTTGATCAAAATTACAGAACCATTGGCAACCCCCAGAATACCATCATTGGAGGCAGTTCAATGGGCGGTCTGATAAGTTTATATGCTCACCTGGCTTTTCCCGCTGTCTTTGGAAAGGGCCTTATTTTTTCTCCTTCCTTATGGCTTCTTCCTAATCTTTTCGATTGGTTACAATCTAATTCTTCTGATTCATTAAAAACAAAAACTTATATTTATTGTGGGGGAAGGGAAAGCAACGAAATGGTAGGTCAAGTTGTGGCTTTGTACCATGGGTTGAGAGCACTAAACAAAGAAAATGAAATCACTTTGAAAATTAATTCTCAAGGGGAGCATCATGAATCTTACTGGGGAGAAGAATTTTTTCAATCCATGGAATTTATCTTATAAATTATTTAATATGAATATATTATGTATTTGCAGTTATTTTAAAGGGACCGAATTTTTAATCCAACAATCTAATTTAGGTCATCGCGTATTTCTAATAACCTGTGAAAGTAGAAAGCAGGAAAATTGGCCATGGCAACATATTACCGAAACCTATTATTTGCCCACCGAGGATAATTCCCCCGAGAACATGGCTTTACTTAAAAAAGGGTTTGGCTGGTTATTACAAACGGAAAAAATTGACGTCTTAGTTGCTTTAGACGACTTTGACGTTGAAAAAGCAGCTTTTCTTAGATCTGCCTTTCAAATAAAGGGCATGAATGTTCATGCGGCACAACTATTTAGGGATAAATTAGCCATGAGAATCGCCGCAAAGGAATTTGAGATAGCTGTTCCACCATTTTGTCCTCTGTTTAATGATATAGCCGTTCATCAATTTATGAAGGAAGTAGAGGGTCCCTGGATAATTAAGCCGAGAAGTCAGGCATCAACGACAGGTATAAAAAAAGTAGCATCATTCAATGAAGTAGCCCAATTTCTTCAGGATGTGGGAGAAAATAGAACTGATTATCTCTTAGAAAAATTTATCCCGGGAAGTGTTTTTCACTGTGATTCCTTATCATATAACGGTGACATTATTTTTGAAAAAACTTCGAGATATTTAGAAACACCTTTAAAAGTAGCTCATGAAGGAGGTATTTTTAAAACCATTACAATCCCCGATTATACCCTTGACAATAAAGAAATTTTAAGTCTAAACAGGCAACTCCTTCGATCTTTCAATCTACAGAACGGTGCAAGTCATACTGAGTTTATTAAGGCAGATCAGGATGGACAAATCTACTTTCTTGAAACTTCCGCCCGGGTAGGTGGGGCACATATTACAGAGTTATTAGAAGCTGCCACAGGAATAAATATTTGGAAAGAATGGGCCAATCTTGAGCATTGTGTTTTTGAAAATAAGCCCTATAAAGTGCCTGTTAAGAATAATTTCTTCGCAGGTCTTATTGTATCACTTGCAAAAATGAAAGAGCCGGATACATCCATTTTCAGTGACGAAAAGATTGTCTGGACATTAAAAAAAGATTACCATGTAGGTATGGTTTTCAGGAGTGAATATTTCGAAGATATTATCTCAATGATGGAAAATATTACACCCATCATACAAGAAAAATTTCATGCTTCAGCACCCACTCCTGATAAACCTATAGATTAACCTTATTTTCCTACTTTAAATACATCGTCAGATATCTGACTATTAACATTTATAGATTTCACATTAGCATCTAAAGGTGCTGGCATAGCTCCTTTAATAACTAATTTGTGAGGAAACAAAATATTAGACACTGGCTTATAATCACCGTAATCACGAATGATGGTTACTTCCTGTTCACCTGATTTCTCCACCATAGACGTTCTCATTTTAAGGCCAGAATCTACGGCAAAATAATCAGATTTAATTTTTCCTTTAGCATCTTTAACCAAAACTTTGTAGCAATCAACGCCATTAACCATTTCATTTTCAGCTAATTCCAGAGCAGTACCTTTTTCTGTGTAGAATAATTCAGGAAAGATACTTGCCTCTTCACGTAATTCATTAGCCTCATCGCCTTCAACTATTTTTTCGGGCTGACCCATGGCCGTAATTTTACCCTTAGTACCGTCAAATATCTGCTCACTTAAAGTCATACTATTCATCGTAACCGAAGAAATGAGCTTAATATTATCCTTTTGGATATTTTTCATTGAAAGCTGCATTCCCTGAATAGATGCTGACATTTCTATGGTCACATCCTTCACATTGGAAAGAACCTCCTTCCCGCCAATGGCTTTTATATATTTTTCAATGATTGTAGAAGGGTCTATTTTTACCTCTGATTTCGTTTCCATTTTCAATTTTGGAACTAAAGGATTTCCATAATTGTCAACGTAGCGTACTTTATTTTCAGCATCGAATCGAGCTAATTTTGAAACAATTTCTGAACCTTTACCCACTGCTGAAATAAAAATCTTATCAGGATTAATATATTTCAAAGCCATAGCTTTAACCTGAGCAGCATCGACGGCACTCAATCGTTGTAAATAAGTATTATAATAATCAGCAGGTAATTTATAACGAACAATATTCAAGGCAAAACCTGCAATGGTAGAGGGTTGTTCCAAACTACGTCCAAAACGACCAAGAAGTTCTGCTTTTGCGGCATTTAGCTCTTCGTCAGTAACGGTACCCTCTCTGATTGATTTCATTTCAATGATAAATTCAGTTAACGCTGAATCAGTTACCAGATTTCTTACATTGGCGCCCGCTGTAAAGAAACCAATATTCTCATTGGGAGAAATACTTGAATAAGCTCCGTAAGTATAACCTTTATCTTCCCTTATGTTTTTAAATAAACGACTGGAGCTTCCACCTCCGAAAATTTGATTCATCACTGACACTGCGGTAATATCGGCTGCACCTGGCTCTAAATTTAGAGGATAAGTGAGGGATAAAACGGTTTGAACCGCATCATTTTTATCGTAAACATACACTTGATTGGCCGCTGGCGGTGTTGGGTCAACAAATTTTTGCGCCTTAACCTTACCTTTTTTCCATGCCCCAAAATACTTTTCAGCCTTGGCAATAGCGTCTGCATTGGTAATATCACCTACCACAATAAGGTAAGAATTACCTGGTTTGAAAAAATCATCCTTATATTTTATACAATCCGTGACCGTAATATTTTGAATAGATTGCTCCGTAGTTGTTTCACCGTAAGGGTGCTTTGACCCATATCTCAATCTGCTTGAAATTTCTTGACTAATAGCGCCCGGGTCATCTTTTTGACTGGACAAACCAGAAAGCGTTTGCTTAATCAGTTTATCAAATTCTTCTTTAGGAAAAGAAGCGTTAAAAAGAATATCAGACATTAATTCTAAAACAACGTCAGCGTGTTTTGTTAAGGATGAGGCAGAAATACCATTTCCTGATGTATTCAGTGATGCACCTATAAAATCAACAGATTCATCAATTTGTGCTTTCGTTTTTGAGCTTGTTCCAGCGCTCAATAGTGGGCCTGCTATAGTTGAAATACCCGCCTTATCATTTTCTAAATGCAAAGGGACATCCACAAAAAGCTGAAAAGAAACCCTGGGAAGTTTGTGATTTTCAACCACAATAATTTGAAGACCATTACTTAGTTTAGATAAGGTATAATTTCCAATTTCAATTTTTGGTGCTGGACCTGCTACCGGGGCTGATTTCCTGAAATCCTCCTGACCTTGCAAAGAGAAGACAGAAAGAAATGTAAAAAGAGAAAGAATTAAAAATTTATGCTGCTGCATGGTGATGTAGTATTTGAGTATGTAAAAGGTTAAAAACAATCTTAATTTGATTTTGGCAACCAAAATAAGACCAGACGATTTTTTTCATCAAAATAAAGATTAGCTACTCTTTGGATATCTTCTTTAGTCACAGCCAAATAACGATTGATCTCTGTGTTAATTAAGGAAGCGTCTCCATAATGTGTTTCATAGACAGCCAAATTCTCTGCGATACCTTCTACTGATGAAAGCTTGTCCACAAACTGGTTTTCAATTTGATTTTGTAGCTTTTTTAAATCCTGATCAGAAATAGGTTGATTTTGGACTTTTTCAATTTCCCCTAAAATAGCCTTTTCAATATCACTTAATTCAACGCCCATATTGGCTATACCGTAGGAAATACCCAAACCTGGATCTTCGAGTGGAAATTGAAAAGAACCTGCCTGAATGGCCAACTGTTTTTCATCGACAAGAGAACGATAAATACGAGAACTGTTACCATTTGACAACAGAGTATTTAACATTTCCATCGCATAATAATCTTTACTTCCCTGGGCTGGTGTTCTATGACCAATGATTAAAGCTGGCAACTGAACACGATCATACACTGTATCTCTTTTTGGTCCATTTAAAGGAGCTTCGGTAATGTTCGGACGATAAATAGGTTTTGAAGATTTTGGAATCGTTGAAAAATATTTTTCAACCAATGCTTTAGCGGTACTTTTATTTATGTCACCTGCAATAGTTAACACAGCATTATCTGGAAGATAAAAGTCTTTATAAAACTGCTGATAATCCTCATCTGAAGCAGCATCGAGGTGTTCCATAGAACCAATGGGCATCCAACGATAAGGATGATTATCAAAAAGTCTCACAAAAACCTGCTCCATTAAAGTACCGTAAGGCTGGTTATCCATTCTTTGTTTTCTCTCCTCTTTTACTACCGCCCTTTGCGTTTCAATACCCTTAGAATCAACCACAGCATGTTTCATTCTTTCAGATTCAAGCCATAATCCTAATTCAAGATAATTTGAGGGTAAAAACTCATAATAATACGTTCTATCCTGACTTGTATAGGCATTTAAGGCTCCACCAGCACGGGAAACATATTTATCGTACTCGCCTCTCGCTATATTCTCAGAACCTTCGAACATCAAATGTTCAAAAAAGTGAGCAAATCCCGTTCTTTCAGGCTTTTCATTTTTTGAGCCTACATGATAAAGAACTGAAATCACCACATTAGGTGTAGTGTGGTCTTCGTGTAAAATAACTTTCAAACCATTATCTAAAGTAAATCGGTCAAACTTAATTTGTGTTTGTCCGAAAACAGTAGAAGAAACAAGTAGAAGCAAAGCGCTTAGAAATTTTTCCATGATATCGTTTTATAATTTTGTATTATTTCGCATAAATACAATTTAAAGTTCAAATATGTTTCATTTTTTCGACTAAAATCGTTGGTTTGGGGATGTTGGAAAATACGAGTATAACAAAACAACTATTTTACCTAAATTTATCCTCATATTACAATAAAATAAGCCCTATATTATGAAAAAACAGGTCATTTTTATTACTGGAACTTCCTCAGGGTTAGGCAAGGCCATCGCTGAATTATGTTATGAAAATGGACATATTGTTTATGGAAGTTCAAGAAATCCACCCGCGGAAAATCCTACTTTTAAGGAACTCAAAGTGGATGTTACTGATCAGCAGAGTGTTCAAAACGCCGTAAAACATATTTTAGAGAAAGAAGGAAGAATAGATGTAGTTATTAATAATGCGGGTTTAGGCATCATTGGTCCCGTCGAATATCTGGATGTTGCTGACGTTAATAAAGTCTGGCATACCAATGTGAATGGGTTATTGCATGTTTTACAAGCGGTTCTCCCTTCCATGAGACATCATAATAATGGTAAAATATTAAGCATAAGTTCTATTGCTTCCGTCATTGCGCTACCTTTCAGAGGTGTTTATTGTGCCAGTAAATCAGCTGGCGATAATATAATTCAATCTTTAAGGATGGAACTATCCCAAACAAATATAAGCTGTTGTTCCATACAAGCCGGCGACATAAAAACTTCTATCAATGAAAACAGGTTAAAAGTTAAGGATTTAGAAGATCCATTTTATGCTGATATTGTAAAAAGGACGAACCATCACATTGACGAGGAAGTCAATAAAGGCATGAGCGCCAACGCGGTAGCCTTAGAAATCTACCATTTATTAAGCCATGACAAATTACCTATAACTTATGTAGTGGGCAAACCCCTCCAAAAATTATCCCTCTGGGTAAAAAGAATAGTCTCTGAAAGCGTATTTGAAAAAATCATTTCGTCTTATTCCAAATAGGTTAAAAGAATCTTTTTCGTTGGATAATCCAGCTAAGAAGAAAAGAAACAGACGTGGCAAATACGATGATAACAGGCAGAGCAAAAGGGCTTTTTGATAATGGAAGGGGTACATTCATTCCAAAAAAAGAAGCGATTAAGGTAGGAACGGCGAGAAAAATAGTGACTAAGGTTAGTCTGTGAATAGTGACATTCATATTATTTGAAATAATGGAAGCATAAGTATCCATGGTTCCAGAGAGGATGTTGGAATACACATTGGCCATTTCCAAAGCCTGACCATTATCAATAATAATATCTTCGAACAAATCCATTTTTTCCTCTTCGCTTCGGATGGATAAAAAATCTACACGTTTCATTTTCATCATAAGCAAATCATTAGCGCTTAATGAATTGAGAATATAAACTAAGGATTTTTCAATACTTAAGAGTTGCTTTAACTCCTTATTTCTACTGGCATGGTAGAGCTCTCTTTCAATTAAATTTCTTCTAAGATCTAATTTTTTCAAACAAGTCAGGAATCGATACACGTTTTGCTCCAAGAGCTGAATAAGAAAAAACATGGCATCAGAAGGATCAAAGTTTCTTACTTTGTTTTCAATAAATTTATTTAGCACAGGATTATCAGCCGTAGTAATGGTAAAAACATGTTCAGGAGAAATAATTATACCTATTGGAAC
>JBILDL010000087.1:0-7608 GCA_044352635.1 Saprospiraceae bacterium
TATTGATCAAGGACCTATTTTAGTGATGATTGAAAATTATCGGAGCGGTAAAATCTGGGAATCTTTCATGAAAAATCCAGAGATTAATAAGGCACTCGAGCAGATTGGGTTTTCTAAAGTGGTGAGTTCTGACCGTGTTGGATTATTAGATCAGGCCAATATTTCGATTTATCCAAATCCAGTGACCAATGGTGTAATTCAAGTATCTGTAAATCAAATAATAAAGGGAGATATAACATTTTCTTTAGTAAACATGCAAGGTCAGGAAATGTACAAATGGGAAAAAAGAGAGATGTATTTATCTGCCCCTCAACAGACGTTGACCTTGCCCAATCATTTGCGAGGGAGTTACCTTCTGCTCATTCAGTTGAATCAAGAAAAGGCAGCAATGCCTGTTTTTATACATTAATTAACATTATTCAAAACGCGTCATTATGATGAAAAGAAGTTTACTCAAAATGCTGCTACTAATGCTACCCTTTTTAGGTCAGGCTCAGGTAGTACTCGAAAATTTTGAAGGCGCTGCCAAACTTCCCTGGAATCCGGTTGAAGGTTCATTTGCTGTGGTCGATAACCCTGCGGGTGGAGATGTTCTCGGTATCAATACAGGAGGAAAAGTAGGTGCCTATACCAAGAAAAAGGGCTCTGCCTACAGCTTATTTCTGGCGGAACTTAGTGCTCCAATAGATATGACAACCAATAATCAGTTGAGGATTATGGTTAAAGCACCAGTTGCTACCTCTTTTATTCTAAAATTGGAGGGTTCTTCTGCTCCAATCGAGGAAAAAAAGAAAATAGCTGTGGCTGGACAATGGATTGAATATACCTTTAATTTCAGCGCCGCTGCAGATCGAAAATTAAACAAAGTTCTTTTATTTTTTGATCCAGGCGTAGATACTTCAGGCGCAACGTATCTTTTTGATAATTTGGTTATTGAGCCATCTGGTGTATGTAAAGGGGTTGCCAGAAATGCAGCCATCTGGGACGATTTCGATTGTCAGAGAAATGTTCAGGTAGCGATTCCTGGCTTAACAGATCTTACCGCAGTGGCAAATCCCGATAAATCAGGTATAAATACCAGTGCAAAAGTAGGACGCTACAAAGATACTGATTCTGAGTGGCATGCTATGGTATTGGATTATGGAGAAAATATTCCATTAGACAAGTTAAGTTTGGCTAAAATTAAAGTTTGGGCTCCAGTAGCTGGTATGCTTTTGGTTAAATTGGAAGGTGGAGATTCTCCCGCTAAGGAAATCCCTGTTCAAATTACCGAGTTAAATAAATGGGTAGAATATACTATTGATTTTACCTCTCAAGTAGCAGCTAAGCATAAAAAGTTAGTTCTATTCTTTAATGCAGGAAAATTACCTGGCGCTAATGATATTTATTTTATCGATGATCTTCGTTTTGAAGCCAGACCAACTAGCTTAGTATTAGAAGACTTTGAACCTACAGCTAAATTACCTTGGAAAGCCGCCGATGGTGCCTTTGCCCTTGTGGATAATCTGCCTGGTGGAGATACACTAAAACTAAACGCAAGTAAAAAAATAGGTGCTTATACTAAAAAGAAAGGTGCTGAATACAGTCTTTTTATTGCTGAATTACCTCAACCTTTAGATTTGACCGTATATAATACCTTTAAAATTCACGTTAAATCGCCGGTAACTACTTCTTTCCTTTTAAAACTGGAAGGTGCTTCTGGAAATATTGAAGAAAAAAAGAAGATTGCCGTTGCAAATCAATGGGTAGAATATACGTTTAATTTTAGTGCTGCTGCAGCAAAGAAAGATTTTAAGAAAATCATCATTTTCTTCGATCCAGGAAATGCTGATTCACAGGATACCTACCTTTTAGATAACCTGATAGCAGTTGAATCTGGTGCATGTGCAGGTGTTGCAAAAAATATTGAAGTACTCGACGATTTTGACTGCCAGCGAAATATCTCTTATTCTATGCCAGGATGGGATGATGTCGTTGCCGTTAAAAATCCAGATCCTTCTTCAGTAAATGAAAGTGCTAATGTTGGTAGATACAAGGATACAGGCGGTGAATGGCATGCATTGGTTGTCGATTATGGTGAAAATATTCCATTGGGCGACAGAAATGTATTCAAAATTAAAGTATGGGCTCCTGTTGCCGGTAATCTTTTAGTGAAATTAGAAGGGGGAACTTCACCTGCTAAAGAGGTGCCGATAGCCATTACTCAGTTAAATAAATGGGTAGAGTACAAAGTTGATTTCAGCGGTGAAGCGGGAAACAGCCATAAGAAATTAGTACTTTTCTTCAATGCAGGCAAAAATCCTGGCGCTAACGATATATATTATATAGATGATATGAAGCTTGAAGCTCAACCTTCAGGTATTTTGGAAGATTTTGAACCAAAAGCCAAATTAGCCTGGGAAACTTTCGGCGCAGAGGCGGTTTTTGGGAAATTCAATGGTTTAATCGCGAACCCAGATAAAACAGGTGCCAATACCACGACTAATGTTGGTTCCTATAAAAAAGGTTCATCCGCTTTAGGTGGTGTGAAATCATTGCTTCCTACCGGATTTAAATTAACTGAATTACCTCAGCTTAATGTGCAGGTTTGGGCTCCCGTTGGCGCTAAATCGCTTACAGTTAGACTAAATTCTGCTACACAAGGATTAAAAGAAGTGAACAGACCAATTACCGAAACTAAAAAGTGGGTAGATCTTTCTTTTAACTTTGATAATTTCAAGGCGATTACCGATTTTGAGACGGTAGAAATCATTTTTGACCCTGCTTTGGCAGCGGCTGATACCTGGTATTTCGATAATCTTTCTCAAACCAAAGCAACGGTTAATCCTTGTGAAGGAACGGTTCCAGTTGCAGGAATAATAGATGATTTTGATTGCCAAAGAAATGCTGTAGTTTTTACAACGGGAGGAGATTTCCTTGAGGTAATTAAAAATCCTGATGCATCTGGTATTAACTCATCGGCTAATGATAAAGTTGGAAAATATAATGATCCTTTAGATGAATGGGGAGCTATCGTCTGGGATTTTGGAAAGGAAATTGACTTGAGTGTGCAAAATCAACTTAAGTTAAAAATCTGGTCACCTGTTGCTGTTCCATTGATGTTTAAATTAGAAGGAGGACAACAAGTTGAAGTTCTGTCTGAGGTGAAAGCTGCTAACGCAAAAAAATGGGTTGAATACCTAATAGACTTTAAAGGTGCTGTCGGAAAGGGTAATAAAAAATTAGTCATTTTCTTCAATCCTGGAAAAATGCCTGCCGCGCCTCTTTCTTATTTTATTGATGATCTCGAATTCGTTCGTGCACCTTACACAGGTTGTATTTCTACTTTTGAAACCCCTCTTGATAATTTAGGCAAATTCCAATATTTTGCTAATGGTGATCTCGACGGTAAACAAGTCGATTTTGTTATTGACAATCCTAAAAAGGGTGGTATAAATATGTCAAATAAAGTTGGTGAATTCATAGAAAGACCAGGGGGTGAAATTTTTGCCGGTATGTTTGCTACTGGTTTACCTGCTACTATAGTTGTGCCAAATAACAGCAAGAAAATATCTATGAAGGTTTGGATGGATCAAGCCGCTGAAGTAGTTTTCAAATTGGAAAGAGGGGTGAACGGGGAACCTCAAACAGGTGATACCAAAGTTAAATATACTACCCCAAATCAGTGGCAAACGCTAACTTGGGATTTTAGCGAAAAAATTCCAGATAATGCTGTTTATCAGATCATTACTTTAATCATGAATTTTGATGTTACGCCAACCACAGAAAAAAGATATTATTTTGATGATATTGCCATAGGGAATGCTTCATGCGGAACGGCCACGCCAAACATCGAAGTAAATATTGATCCCCTTACCATTTTCCCTAACCCTGCAGCCGATCGTCTGGAGGTTAGAAATATGAATAAGGTGAATAATTTGGTTATTTATAATGCTTTGGGTCAACAACAGGGCATTATACAAGTAGCTGGACAAGACGCCATGTCACTGGACATTTCTCATTTACAGAAAGGAATGTATATCCTGGCTGGCTTCTCAAAAGAAGGTAGTCTTATTTCAAATGCAAGGTTTATGAAAGAATAAACAGGGTAGGGCGGTTTCCTTTTAATAGAGTGAAATCGCCCTTCTTTTCTTTTTTATCCCAAACTTTTATTTCTAAATCATGACTTATTTAAGAATTTTATTCATCTTGATTGTTTTTACTGTATCTGATTTGCTTTCTATTCAGGCACAATCCACAACAGTTCCCCCTTTTTCAAAGGAAGTGTTAAAGGAGAGAACCTTTAATTATTTTTGGAAACTAGCCGATCCTACTTTCGGTCAGGTGCCCGACAGATATCCTTCACTGACTTTTTCCAGTATTGCTGCTACTGGTTTTGGAATTACCTCCTATATCGTGGGAGCAGAAAATAAATATATCTCTCGTTCTGCCGCTGCGGAACGCACGCTTAAAACATTGCAGGCTTTATTTAGCCTTAAACAAGGAGCTGAACCAACAGGTGTTAGCGGATTTAAAGGCTTTTTTTATCATTTTTTAACGCTGGATAAAGCGGAACGATTTAAAAATGTTGAATTATCAACCATTGATACGGGGCTGCTCATGGCCGGCGTTTTAGCTGCAATGAGCTATTTCGATGCTCCAAATCCAACGGAGAAAAAAATCAGGCATTTAGCCGATAAATTATATCGTCGTGTAGATTGGAACTGGGCCATGAATAATAATCCACACATGTCTATGGGCTGGCATCCTGAAACGGGTTTTATTAAGTCAGAATGGCAAGGTTATAATGAAGCAATGATTTTGCTTGTTATGGCTATGGGGTCTCCAACTCACCCAATTCCTTCCAATAGTTGGGAGAAATGGTGCGAAACTTACCAATGGGATACTTTTGAAGGTTATGATTACGTAAATTTTGAACCCCTGTTCGGTCATCAGTATAGTCATATTTTTATTGATTTTAAAGGCATAAAAGATCCGTATATGCAGAAAAAAGGGATTGATTATGCTGAAAATACTCGGAGAGCTACCCTCGCTAATCGAGCTTATTGTATTAGAAATCCGAAACAATTTGAAGGATATTCTGCATTGGAATGGGGTTTAACCGCTTGTGATGGGCCTGCTTATGATAAAAGAGTATGGAAAGGTCAGGAAATAAATTTCCAGGAATATAGTGCAAGGGGCGCAGCTGCTACCCGAATTGTGGACGACGGCACTATAGCTCCAACTGCTGCCGGTGGATCCATTCCTTACGCTCCTGAAGTGTGTATCCCAACATTGGCGCATTTATGGAATACTTATAAGGAAAATTTAGTAGGTGAATTCGGATTTAAAGATGCCTTCAATAGAACTTATTCTTTTAATTCGAAACAACCTAATGGCTGGTTCGATAAAGATTATCTCGGTATAGATCAAGGCCCAATACTTCTACAAATGGAAAATTATCAAACGGGCCTCATATGGAATGTGATGAAAAAAAATCCACACATAAAAAGAGGATTATTAAAAGCGGGATTTAAAGGGGGTTGGCTTCAATAATATTGTTGGGTACTTTATTTAACTTTTAAAGACATTTGTAATGCAACCAAAAATTACTTTTTTTCGACTCTTAGGCCTGAGCGGAATTATCTTTTTGTCCCACTTTCTTAAGTTTGATCAGCTCTTTCGAGAACAATTTACCACGGCAAATAAACCAGTAGGTTTGGTAGATTCTCTTTTATCTATAATGACCCTAGAGGAAAAAGTAGGTCAGATGACGCTATTTACCAGCGACTGGGAACTTACGGGGCCCACTTTGCGCGCTACCTACAAAGAAGATATTCAAAATGGACGTTGTGGAGCTATTTTTAATGCTCATACCGCTGCTTATACTCGCGAACTGCAGAAAATAGCGGTGAATGAAACCAGATTGGGTATCCCCCTTCTTTTTGGTTACGATGTTATCCACGGTTATAAAACTATATTTCCCATTCCTTTGGGGGAATCAGCCAGCTGGGACTTAGAGGCCATTGAAAAGTCGGCCAGGGTGGCTGCTGATGAATCAACGGCGGCAGGATTACATTGGACTTTTGCCCCCATGGTCGATATTTCAAGAGATCCACGATGGGGAAGAGTAGCAGAAGGCGCCGGCGAAGATCACTATCTGGGAGGTAAAATCGCCGCCGCAAGGGTAAAAGGTTTTCAAGGAGATAATCTTAAAGATTTGAATACAATGTTAGCTTGCGTTAAGCATTTCGCCGCTTATGGTGCCCCTCAGGCAGGAAGAGATTATCATTCTGTCGATATGTCTGAAATGACACTAAGGGAAATTTATCTCCCTCCCTACAAAGCGGCTATTGATGCTGGTGCAAAATCGGTAATGACTTCTTTTAATGATGTTTTTGGTGTGCCTGCCACTGGAAATTCCTATTTACTAAAACAAATTTTAAGGGATGAATGGGGTTTTGATGGATTCATTGTTACTGATTATACTTCTATAAATGAAATGGTCGCGCATGGCGTTGCTGCCAATGAAGCTGATGCAGGTCTTATGGCGGCAAAAGCTGGTGTCGATATGGATATGCAAGGTGCAGTTTATTATAAATATCTCCTTCAACAGGTTCGTTCTGGGCAAATTTCTATGCGTTTAATAGATGAAAGTGTAAAACGTATTTTGAAAATTAAAGAAGATTTAGGTCTCTTTGAAGATCCTTACCGTTATTGTAATGCTGAAAGAGAAAAACAAACCATTCTTTCGCCCGCCAATAGAGCTGCTGCCAGGGATGTGGCAAAAAAATCAATCGTTTTACTCAAAAATCAGGGTAATATCCTTCCCATCGACGTAAATAAAGGTCAAAAAATAGCTTTAATCGGTCCAATGGCTGAAACTCAAAAGGAATTGCTAGGCTCTTGGTCAGCAGCAGGTTTCGATACCGATTGTGTTTCTCTAAAATCAGGATTATTAGCCCAGATAAAAAATCCTTCTCTACTGCAAGTGGTTAAAGGTTGTAGTATTACTGGAAATGATAAGACTGGGTTTAATGCTGCATTGGCAGCTGCTAAAAAAGCAGATATTGTTATCATGGCGCTGGGAGAAGAAGGTCTTATGACTGGGGAAGCAGCCAGCAGATCAGATATTCATCTGCCGGGCGTTCAAGAAGACCTTTTAAAAACTATTTCCGCATTGGGAAAACCAATTATTGTCGTTTTAATGAATGGAAGACCTTTAATTTTGGATCAGGTAGATAACAATGCGCAGGCTATATTGGAAACCTGGTTTTTAGGAACAGAAGGTGGAAATGCCATCACCGATGTTCTTTTGGGAAAATATAATCCCTCTGGCAAATTACCCATGACTTTTCCAAGAAATATGGGCCAGATTCCCATTCATTATAATGTTAAATCCACAGGAAGACCTTTTGACGCAGTAAATAAATATACTTCAAAATACCTGGATAGTCCAAATGAGCCACTTTATCCTTTTGGTTTCGGACTGAGTTACACTAAATTTGAGTATTCGTCCATCGCTTTGAATGATAAAATAATGACGAAAAATAGTCCGGTTGAATTTTCTGTGGTAGTGAAAAATACGGGTGCTATGACAGGTGAAGAAGTTGTTCAGTTATATATTAG
>JBILDL010000088.1:0-7578 GCA_044352635.1 Saprospiraceae bacterium
TAGCCACTGCCATACGTTCTGGCGGTTTAAAAAGAGAGCAAGCATTGTCAAGCCTGTATAACGTTACAGGATTGTTTTTTAAGATTAAGCAAATGGTTACTAATCATGGCGGAAATGAAGAAGATGCCAGGGATGTGTTTCACGAGGGTATTATAACGTTGGATCGAAAAATTCGGCAAGATGAATATGAAGACCGAGGGACCATTGAAAGTTATCTTTTTGGTGTTTGCCGATTCATCTGGTCAAACCAGCAAAGAAAAAATAAACGGGTGGAATTAAAAGAAGATTTTACCCCTTATGACCAGTCTACTGGAGAAAATCCATTAGATACCATGCTTAATAATGAAGGACAAAATATGGTTGCGACCTTATTCAGTCAGTTAGGCGAAAATTGCAGTAAAATATTATCCTTATGGAAACTTTCCTACTCCATGAATGAAATAGCGGAGGAAATGGGTCTTCCATCAGGAGATAATGCCAGAAAGCATAAATTTCGTTGTTATCAAAAATTACTTGGACTTATTGATAATTCGCCAGAATTGGCAACCAACTTAAAAAATTTAGGACAATGAATACTTCTGAGTACACAGAAAAACTGATGGCATTGGCCAATAATGAATTATTTGGCGACGAAAAAATGCAACTTGAAAAGGAAATTCAAGAAAATCCTGTATTAGCTGAGGAATTTAAAAAACACCTCCTTGCTCAAGAACTGCTTGAGGCTTTTATTTCCCAGGATTTGAAAAAGAAATTAAGAGCTTTTCCATTGCCTAAAGAAAAACCTGAATCTTCAGGTGCGGTTATTAAGAAACTAAATCCTTCCAGGTACAAATGGACTATTGCCGCTTCCGTAGCCTTAATTTTAGGGGTATCCAGCTATTTATTTATAGGAAATGAATACTCATATCAGCATCTGGCTGATAATTATGTTCCACAAATGCAGGAAGTACGTGGAACGAAGATGGTTGCTGATGATATATTAGATAAAGCTTCTAACTATATCTCAATTAACAAAAGCGAAATGGCCATACCTTTATTAACCTCAATTACTTTAGACGATGATCGTTTTTTTATGGGGCAACTTCTGCTTGGAAATGCATATTACCAAACAGACAATTTTTCAGCTGCTTCCAATGCTTTTATTCAAAGTTCAAAGTCAGGAGATGAGGATATTAAATACCAGGGGCAATATGGTTTTTTGTTATGTGAATTAAAGTTGAAGTCTTGGTCGGAAGAAAACCAACGTTTGTTAATAGAACTCTCTGAAAATGAATTTTTTATTTATAAGAATGAAGCAGAGGCTCTTTTACAAAAAGTGAAGATCGCAAAATATTTCAATTAACTTTTAATCAGAAATCATTATGAAAAAGGGGATTTCCTTCATCATGCCCATTTTTATTTTCTTATTGACGAATCCTTTTGTTGGATTTACTCAGAAAAGGGAAAAAATGGAAGGAGCTTTAAGGGCTTTTATTGAAACCCCTTTTATGCAAAAATTTAAGGATTTACGATTGGAATCTGAAAATTTGGTGCTTACTTTCAAGGAAAACAAACAAAATTATTCTGCTGCAGATATCAATAGGGTAAAAACAGCTTATCAAAAAACGGTAGATAAATTCAACGCCCAACTGCTTGATATCAAAGCTGATTTCATGAATGAAAGAAAGCTTCAATATATTCAGGATTTTCCAGCGGATTATACCAGTGGATTAACTTCTGACATCAATGATTTGACCTCGTTCTATCAAAGTAATCTTCAACTAACTATCCAGGATGTGACGGATGCCACCGTTGATGGAAATTCTTTACTTTCTCTCGTTGCAGAACTTGCCAAATTAGTGCCAGGTATGGTGACTAGTATTTCAGAGTTAAGATCATCAGTCAAAAAATTTGAAGATACTTATTTGGAGGAAAAGTTAATTGGTCCCTATAAGTTTAAAACCTGGGAAGAAATCACATATTAATCAAGTTATTAATATAATATCATGAAAAAGATCCTCTGTTTTCTCATTATTTTAATAAGCTGCGTAAATCAATCATTTACATTAGCTCAAGGTACAGCCACTTCCAATAAGCAACTAGATCCCGCTCTGAGGAAATTTGTTCAATCTGAAATTATGATAAAATTCAAAGATTTGAAAAGAGAAGCAGAGAATAGTGTCTCTTCTTTTAAATCGGAAATGAATAATTATAAGCCCGATCAAATTCAAAAAGTTAAAACTGGCTACGATAAAACGGCTGACAGGTTTAATCAGGAGCTGGAAAATATGAAAATGGATTTTGTAAATAAAAAGAAACTTAAATACATTTTAGAATTTCCAAAGGATTATTCTCGTTCCTTAGAGCTGAATTTTAGGGAATTAGCGCAATATTATGCTGAAAACTTTCAACAACCTTTGCAGGATGTAAGACAATCCAAAGAAGACGGCGGTATTGTTATTGCTCTTTTTATGGAGTTATTTAAATTAGTTCCAGAGGTTATCAACCATTTTAATGAAATGAAGGAAATGGCAGCCCGATATGATGATGCCTATCTTGAAAAATGGTTGATTACCCCTTTTAAGTTTTTAACATGGACAGAAATTCAGGCAGAAGCTGGTTATATTAATATGAATAATTCCAATAATTTATACAATAATGGTTTGAATACCAATCCATATCCTTATCCTGCTGCAACAGATCCGAATAGCACATACCCTCCTGTAGCGAATCAACCTGCAACCACTGTTGCTGATTCAATTAAAACAAATGCACAAAATTGGTGGGAAACAAATACTACCATGCCTGTTCCTACCAATGTGGATGGCTCAGCACCCACAAAAAATACAAATACGAAAACTACACCTGCTAAAACTAAAGCACCTGACCCTTTTGCACCTGCTCCAGTTCAGAAAGATACCACAAAGTTTAAACCTTCTTCTGTTAAGGTAAATTAATATGAATATGTTAAGGTTTAATATTTTCATTACCATTTTCTTATGCTTTTATGGATTTTTAAAGGCACAGGATTATCCTACAGGTCTGGAATTTGAAGATGAACGCTATCAAAAACAACCTTTGGTTTCTATGCAAAATGGGGGAAAATCAATTCCTTCTTCTATAGATTTGTCGGTTTATGCTCCTTTTCCCAGACATCAGGGAACTATTTTTAGTTGTGTAGGTTGGTCAGTTGGATATGGTGCCTTAACTATGGAAAGAGCCATTCAGAATGGTTGGACAGATCGTGTCAAAATAACAAATGAATCCTCTTCAGCGCTATTTCTATACAACCAAATTAAAATTGGAAATTGTTCCAGAGGGGCCAGGATATCGGATGCATTGATTTTTTTGCAAGAAAAAGGAGATTGCCTGGCAAAATATTATGATAAAAATCTGGATGATTGTGAACAACCAACGACACCAGAATTGTTGAATAATGCCAGTAAATTTAAAATATCAGATTATGCTGCGCTTTTTGATGGTGAACTTGATAAAAATGATAAAATAAATAGAATTAAAAGAGCACTTGCTCAAAAGAAACCCGTTGTAATCGGTTTGCGAATTAAAAATAATTTTTACAAATTAGAGGATGCAGCTTTCTGGCATCCTGATTTAGGGGATACCACTTATGCTGGTGGACATGCTATGGTTGTGGTGGGTTATGATGATAATTTGGCTTCTTTCCGGATATTTAATAGCTGGGGTCCAAAATGGGGAAAAAATGGTATGATTTGGATTAAATATACTGAATTTGCAAAATATTGTAAATACGCCTATATCATTTATGTTGGACAAAATAAACCGATTCAAACCTCCGCAAGTCAGACCATTAAATCTTCGCCTGTAGTTGCTTCATCGAATGAAGCATTACCTGAAGGAAATTTAAATGAGTTACCCCTGAGAGAATTATCTGGAAAATTTAATTTATTACGATTTACAGGCCAGTTTAATGCTTATAGTGAACCTGTTTTTGAAGATGCAAAGGTCCTGGGTGAAAAGAATACTTATACTTTGACCAACAGATTATGGAACGTTGGGGACAAATTTCAATTACAGGTAGTTCCTTCTTTTTCAAATGGTTATATCTATGTGTTAAGTGTGGATCCAACGAATAAAAAGGAAGTTCATTGGCCAAAAAATGAATTATTTAATGCAAAATTTAAAGGGGAATATCAATCAGGGCTCTCTCCTTTTTCAGAAGGAGTAATTAAAATTCCAGATGCCAGTAGTGTCTTAAAACTAGCCCATCCAGGTACGGATCATTTGATTATTTTATTTTCAGAAAAGAAGATAAACACTCCCTTTATGGAATATTTGTTAGATAATCTTCAATTTAATGGAGTGGAAAATTTGTATGAATCCCTAACAGAAATATTAGGAGAACATCAAATTCCTACTTCCGATGTGCATTTTGATAAGGAACAGATGCAATTTAAGGCTATAACAAGAAATCCTGGGGCAATTATTCCTCTTGTATTAAAAATTTCAGTAAATTAGAACACGCTTTCGCAAAATTATATTTGTCATGAAGAATAGTTGTCTTTTCACTTTCTTACTTATTATAAATACTTTATGTGCACAACCAGCTCTTGTAAGCTGGGAAGTAAAAGAAGGAAATAAAGGGGAGGATTTTTTTACCAAATCCATTCAACTTTCAAATGGTAATCTCGCAGTTATTGGGACTGTTTCATCTCCTGATGGATCAAAAAAATATGGCTCATTATCTCTTATTGATTTTAGTACGGGTAAAACTATAAAAAAAGTTACTTTCGGAAATCAAAATGATATTCAAATTCATGATCTGATAGAATTACCTGATGGTAATATTTTTATGGTGGGTTATTCCAATTTTAATAAAGTTATTTATCCCTGGCTGATAAAGTTAGATGCGTCAGGTAATAAAATACTGGAGAAAGTTTTAACATTACCAGAGGGGGCTATTTTAACATCCATACATTCAGATTTTGAAGCTGGATTTTATTTGACTGCCAAAATTAATAATGATGATATTTTAATTAATCATATAAATAAAGACGTCGATATTACTTGGAAAAAAGTGTTCTCTTTAGGATCCTATGGTGATTTGAAAAAAGTAACTATTGGCCTGAATGGTCATATTTATCTTGGTGGAAATTCAAAAAAAGGGGATGGACAAAATTTAGGTGATGTTTGGATTACCTCGCTTGATAAAAATGGGAATGAATTATGGCACAAATTTTTTGGAGGCAAATTATGGGAAGAATTAAATGATCTTATCACTCTTCAAGATGGGTCTATTCTTTTTTGTGGTGAAACCAATTCATTAGGAAATGGGAAACAAGATTTTTGGCTTGTAAAGTTAAGTCATACTGGTTTTTTACAATGGGAAAGAACCTATGGTGGGCGAGAAGCTGATGTTGCCAGAACCATTTTACCCCTTTTTAATGGCAATATTTGGTTGGCAGGGTCCAGCTTGTCTTTATTGAATAAAAAAGGGGCTACAAAATTTGCAGCAAGAATCATAGAAATTGATGGCAGTGGAAATCTACAATGGGAAGCTGATTATGGTGGTGACAACAATGAGGATATCAATCATTTATGTCAAATTCATGACGGAAGTGTTCTGTTTTCAGGTTGGACTGAGTCAAATACCCAAAGTCTCAAAGATGCCTGGATGGTTCGTTTTCCAGCTCCTGAAATGAACAGATTATTGGCAAAAGGTAATTTAAGGATTAATGAATCCAAAATTTGGTTAAATACGCCCGATGGACTTTTAAAGCCTAATAATCAATCTTATATATCTTTTCAACTCAATAATCAGGAAGCGAATCAAATTGAAAATATTCGTGTTGATATCAATATGATAGATGGACAAAAGGGCATTAAGGTTAATCAATCTGTATTTGTTCAACCTTTACTCCCAAATACAAATAAGCAAATTAACATCCCAATTACCTCAGATGTTAATATTGAAACAAAAGATAATTTACTTGAAATAAAGGTCTATTCTGGTTCAGACTTAATAAAGACGGTTACGGGGGCAGTAAAATCTTTGAATCCAAAGGCTGCAACACTTCGTTTTGTAAATACGAATACCGAAAAAGAAGGAGTGGATGAATTTAGCCCGCAAACGCTCTTTGTTGACATTCAAAATGATGGGGACCTGTCAGCTACTGAGGTACAAATTAATTTTGTTCTGCCAAAAGGAATTTTAGCTTTAACTTCTACTGATGTTAAACTGGGCACAATTAATTCCAAGTCTCTTAAGAAAGCATCTTTTAGATTTCAAAAAACAGTTCAATTTGAAGGGAATGAAGTAGCCATTCAAATGAATGCACTTGATAATCAACTTACCAGAATTTCTAAAACAGTAACTTCCCGATTTGATGTCATTACAGCTAGTCAATCCTCAAATATTATTGTTTTTAATAATCCCAAAGCCTCTCAGAAAAGGACAGATTGGAGTAATCCAACGTTTAAACTTGAAGCTATGTTTGGAACCAGTAGTAATAACCTTAAACTTGGTGATGCCGTAGTTAAAATTAATGGAGTCATTCCTGAACGTTCTAAAATGGATGAGGAAAAGCTAACTCCTCCTGCTTCAAACAGTCAAGGTAATGCCATGAATTTTTATGATTATGAAAATGTAATCTCTCTGGTGGAAGGGGAAAATAGAGTGCTGATTGAATTAGTTACGCCCAATGGCGTCATTCAATCAAATGAAATGATTATTAACTATAAACCTAAACAGCCTAATCTGCATGTTTTAAGTATTGGTATTCCTCATAGAGATTTAAAATTTACTACCGTTGATGCTGAAAATTTTGCTAATGCCTTTCAAAATCAAACGGGTATGGATAAGGTATTTAATAAAATTTATGTTGAAAAAAAGAATACACGGGAAAATACGCGTAATCTGGATATTCGTGCTGCCATGGAAGATCTTAAAAGGAGATATAATACTGATTTGATTGGTGGAAAAATTAATAGGGAGGATGTTTTGATTCTTTTTATTTCGTCACATGGAAAGACAGATGATAATAACGATTTTAAAATATTAGCATCAGATTATGATACTTATGGTGATGTTTCAAATATTGATTATAAAAGGGATATACTGGATATTTTAAATCAGATTGATTGTAAAAAATTTGTTTTTATTGATGCTTGTCATAGTGGTTCCGCTCAGGGGGCAAGATTGGTTAACCAGGCCAGATTTGCACTGGAAGAAATAAACGCGGCATATCCTGGACTTAATGTGTTGACTAGTAGTCAGGTGGACGAATTGTCTTACGAGGACGATTCCTGGGGAAATGGCGCTTTTACAAAAGCCATTCTGGAAGCATTTTCCGGAAAAACTACAACGAGTGGACTAAATCCTGATCCAGATGGGGATAAAATCATTCGTTTTGGTGAGTTGTATGATTTTCTTCAGAAAAGAGTTCCTGTCATGGTTATGGAAAAAAAGAAAAGTAAGCAAATGCCTGCGAAAATGTCAAAAGGATTGGGAGATAATATTCCGTTATACCTACTTTATTAATTTTGGAAAATGAGAGCCTTTCTACTTCTAATTTCTCTTATCATCTCAGGTTGGAGTTTTGAAATAAAAGCTCAGACAAC
>JBILDL010000089.1:0-7543 GCA_044352635.1 Saprospiraceae bacterium
TGCCTTGTAATGGACCATGAGGCTGACCATTAATGACTAAACTACAAGTACCACATATTCCCTCTCTACAATCGTGTTCAAAAGCAATAGGAACTTTTTGCTCGAAACTCAGTTTTTCATTTAAAACATCCAGCATTTCGAGAAATGACATGTGTTCACTTACATTATCCAGGGAATAGGTTTCGAACTTTCCTTTTACATTTTGGCTTGGTTGGCGCCATATTTTTAGTGTCAATTTCATAATAATCAATTTAAAGCCAAAAGGCCAGCAATTAAGATAAGATTATTTGTAAGAACGGGTTTTTAATTCAACATTGTCAAAATGCAGCATTTCCTTGTGCAAAACAGGATCTTGATCAGCCCCTTTGAACTCCCATGCGGAAACGTAAGCATATTCGTCGTCTCTTCTCAATGCTTCACCGTCTGGCGTTTGATATTCTTCTCTAAAGTGACCTCCACAAGATTCATTTCTATCGAGCGCATCGACCACCATAATTTCACCTAAATCTATGAAATCTGCTACTCTGAGTGCTTTTTCAAGTTCAGGATTCAAGTCATTAGCAACGCCCGGCAGATAAAGATCAGTATAAAACTCATCTCTCAGTGCGCGCACCTGCTGTCTTGCTAAAGTTAGACCTTCAGCTGTTCGTGACATACCACAATATTCCCATATAATCTTACCCAATCTTCTATGAAAACTTTCAGCCGATTGCTTTCCTTTTATAGCGAACAACTTATCTATTCTTTGTTTTGCCAAATCTGCCGCTGCGGTAAATTCAGGTGCATTTACGTCTAATTTAGGTGTGCTAATATCTTCACTCAAAAAAGTACCGATAGTATAAGGAAGCACAAAATAACCGTCAGCAAGCCCCTGCATTAAAGCGGATGCACCTAAACGATTGGCACCATGATCAGAGAAGTTTGATTCACCGATAGAGAATAACCCTGGAACATTGGTCATAAGATTATAATCGACCCAGAGACCACCCATGGTATAATGTACTGCAGGATAAATTTTCATAGGAAACTTGTAAGGATTTTCGCCTGAAATTTTCTCATACATTTCAAACAAGTTACCATACTTTTCTTCGATTACCTTTTCTCCCAATTCAATTATTTTTGCATTGGTCGGGTTTGACAGACCAAGAATATTAGCTTTTGACTTACCATATCTTTCAATAGCCGCCGAAAAGTCGAGGAATACACCCAATCCAGTTGGTACGATACCATTACCTTCATCACATGCTGTTTTAGCTGCACGAGAAGCAACATCTCGTGGCACTAAATTACCAAAAGCAGGATATCTTCTTTCGAGGAAATAATCACGGTCACTCTCAGGAATATCGAGTGCAGTCTTTACTCCATCACGGATAGCTTTGGCGTCTTCTTTTTTAGCCGGAACCCAAACGCGCCCGTCATTTCTCAAAGACTCAGACATAAGGGTAAGCTTCGACTGGTATTCACCCATTTGAGGAATGCAGGTTGGGTGAATCTGCGTAAAACAAGGATTAGCCATAAAGGCACCTTTTGCCACTGCACGCATAGCGGCAGTAACGTTACAATTCATTGCATTGGTAGAGAGATAGAATACGTTACCGTAACCACCTGTGGCCAGAACAACGGCATGAGCACCATGTTTTTCTAATTCGCCGGTTAATAAATTTCTTGCTATGATACCTCTTGCCTTACCATCTTTTAATACCAGCTCTATCATTTCATGTCTGGTAAACATCTTCACGTTACCCAAGGCAATCTGACGCGAAAGCGATTGGTAAGCACCTAATAAAAGTTGCTGACCAGTTTGCCCTCTGGCATAAAAGGTTCTGGAAACCTGAACGCCTCCGAACGACCTGTTATCAAGCAGCCCACCATATTCTCTTGCAAAGGGGACACCCTGCGCTACTGCCTGGTCGATAATGGAAGTACTCACTTCGGCTAATCTATAAACATTAGCTTCTCTTGATCTGTAATCACCCCCTTTGATAGTATCGTAAAATAAACGGAAAACACTATCCCCGTCATTTCTGTAATTTTTTGCGGCATTTATCCCCCCTTGAGCGGCGATACTATGCGCCCTCCTAGGACTATCATGAAAAGTATAACATTTTACAAGATAGCCTAACTCGCCCAAAGTTGCTGCTGCCGAGGCACCGGCAAGACCCGTACCCACGACAATAATTTCAATTTTAAGTTTATTATTTGGCGCAACCAAAGGCAGGGTTGAACGATATTTTGTCCATTTATCGGCTAAGTCCCCAGAGGGTACATTTCCATTTAAATTTAAGTTATCCATGTGCATTAACAATTAAAGTCAAAAATAAAACAATTACCACCATAAGTTATTTCGTCCGTAAACGATGATGGGAATGATAGCAAACCCAAATGGGACGATAAAAGCATAAATTCTGCCGATGTATTTAATAAAAGGGGTATATTTTTTATGATTAAGACCCAGCGTTTGAAATGAGCTTTGAAATCCATGATTTAAGTGAATACCAATAATAATCATAGAAACCACATAAAATACCACAAAGCCTGGATTTGAAAAAGCCAAAATTACTGGTTCATAAAGATTTTTATATTCAGTCCCTTCAATCATAACCATAGGCACTTTACCTAATTTCATCTGAAGCCAAAACTGATACATGTGTACTGCTATGAAGACAAAAATGATAATACCCAACCATGCCATATTGGTAGCTGCCTTCACATTGGTACCGTCACCTCTTAATGCACTTACTGCATAGCCAATATTTCCCCTCGCCTTCTTATTTTTTCTCCACAATAATAATCCTTGAATGGTGTGAAGAATAATAGAAAAATAAAGAAGATACGAGACCGTTTTAATCAACGGATTGTGCGTCATGAAATAAGAGTACAGGTTAAAAGAAACCCCAGCGTCCTTTGTCAATAATTGTAAATTTCCAATCAAGTGAACAGGAAGAAACAAGATAAGAAATAAACCTGAAAGGCTCATCAACAGCTTTTTACCTATTGACGAGGTTAAAAAATTAGCAAACCAAACTAATCCGATTGGTTTAAGTGCATTAGTCATCCAACTCATTGTATTATATTTTCATTAACAGCATATTGAAAAATGTTACACAAATCTATATCTTTAAGGCAATTTACAACTCTACTCATAGTGTTAAGTTTATTTTTTTAAATTAATTTAGAATCATTTCAAATAACATCATTAACAAAATCGACCATAGTGCCTTTAAAAGAAGCAACCTTTTTCGAATTCATTCAATTTTTTCCTGTGATGCCATTGCCCATTGTTTTGGCTGAGGAGAATATAAAGATATTTAGCCAGGACAATATTCCTCTTCCCGACGCCATCATACAACAATTTATTTACCCTTTGGAAGAAAATGAACCTGACGAATTTACAGAATATATGGCCTGTTTTCGTATTGGAGAGACTGAAGCATTTGAAGCCCTTGTTTATTGGAAAGCTGCTTTATTGAATTATCATTACATCATTGCTACCTTTACTAAAAAGGGCGTACTTATAGACAAAAGAACGCTTTCAGGTACCAGTGTTATCCAGGAAACCATATTGCAGTCTATTGCGGTCATGGATGAGGACTGGCGCATAAGAATTTTATCTGGAATATCACATATTGATGAAACGTATGAACCAGGAAGTAGTACAACGTTGTTATTAGAATTATTGCCGGAGGGACGCATCGTTGAAATAGAAGATGAACTTATTCCGGATTAAAAAACAGACATGTCAAAAAAGAAAAAAACTATATCGTCCAATGATTCTCAGCCAAAATATAATGCTAAAGATTTAAGGCTGGCTATTTTGGATTTACTCAAAAATGCCCCAAAAAAAAGGTATAATCCCCGTCAAATAGCTCAAACGCTATCTATTGCAAATACTAAAGATTCCATATTACATGCGTTGGAACTTTTAGTATCTGAAAAAGAAGTGCTTGCGCTCGAGGATTATAAATTTCAATTCAACCGAAGTGTACCTGTTGAAAAGCAGGAAAAAGGGGACATTGGTATTGTTGACATGACTCGTTCTGGCGCTGCATTTATAAAAGTGGAAGGTAAACCCATAGACGTTTATATTTCCATGCGGAATTTGAACACGGCGATGAATGGTGACACTGTGAGGATACAAACATGGACTCCCAGAGGGAAACGTCGCCCTGAAGGTGAGGTTATCGACGTAATAACACGGGCTAAAGAGTCCTTTTTGGGCGTTTTACATTTGAATAATAAATTTGGCCTGGTAGTTACAGATACCATTTTACCTTATGACATCAAAGTTGATCTTAATGAAATATTAGGTGGAAAAGATGGAGACAAGGTCGTAGTTAAAATCATTGGCTGGACGGGACAATCTACCCCGCTCCCCATTGGAAAAATCACGTACGTTTTGGGGGCTGCCGGTAGCCATGATATTGAGATGCAAAGTATTTTGCTAAATGCAGGTTTCGACCTTGGTTTTGGTGAAGCTGCGTTAAATGAGGCAAAAAATATAGATACCTCTATTTCACCAGAAGAAATAGCTTTGCGCAGGGACCTTCGCGATGTTTTAACCTTTACTATCGATCCATGGAACGCTAAAGATTTTGATGATGCCATTTCCTATCGATTATTACCAAATGATGAAGTCGAGGTTGGTGTACATATTGCCGATGTTACCCATTACCTGAGAGAAGGATCTTCCTTAGATAAGGAGGCATATACCCGTTCAACCTCCGTTTATCTGGTAGATCGGGTGCTACCAATGCTACCTGAAAAGTTAAGTAATGAATTATGTTCGTTAAGACCAAATGAGGACAAACTTACCTTTTCAGCTATTTTCAATATCGATGGAAAGGGAAAAGTCACGGAAAAATGGTTTGGGCGAACTATTATTCATTCCGACCGTCGATTTACTTACGAAGAAGCCCAGGAGATTCTGGACACATCTGAAGGACTTTATTCTGCAGAACTAATACATCTCAACAAAATAGCTCACCAATTAAGGAAGAGGAGATTTGCCTCCGGAGCTATCCAATTTGAGTCCGATGAAGTGCAGTTTAAACTCGATGAATCAGGGACGCCTGTTGAAATATTTATTAAAGAGCGAAAAGATGCGCATAAGTTAATCGAAGACTTCATGCTTTTGGCAAATCAGGAGGTTGCGCTATTTATTCAACATAAAATGGATGCCACCGGCTATGAAATTCCATTTATTTACAGGGTACATGATGAACCAAATGAGGATAAAGTATTTGAACTTGCCAGGTTTGCCAAAGAATTTGGTGTAAAAATGAGGGTAGATTCGCCTAAAGAAATAGCTAATTCCTATAATTTACTGGCTGAGCAATCTCTTCGGGACCCTGCGCTCAAATTTTTAGCACCTATTGCCATCAGAACCATGGCAAAAGCCATTTATTCCCCAGAAAATATTGGTCATTACGGACTGGCTTTCAGTCATTATACTCATTTTACATCACCCATCAGACGGTATTCCGACGTTATTGCCCATCGATTGCTAGCCAAAAATCTGGAAACGGTATGGCTTACCAACAAAGTTTATTTAAAAGAACAATGCCGTCATATTTCCAGCATGGAGCGGAAAGCTATGGAGGCCGAAAGGGAATCCATTAAATACAAGCAAGTAGAATTTTTAGAAAGCCATGTCGGCGAAGTT
Organism: Saprospiraceae bacterium; assembly: GCA_044352635.1. Classification (GTDB taxonomy): domain Bacteria; phylum Bacteroidota; class Bacteroidia; order Chitinophagales; family Saprospiraceae; genus BJGN01. The sequence goes on from JBILDL010000089.1 coordinate 5,663, forward strand.
TTTGAAGGAATAGTTACCGGGATGATGGACAGGGGTCTGTTCGTTGAATTGTTAACCACACATTGTGAGGGGTTTCTCTCCTTTAACCGTTTTTCTGAACCTTATGAAATGGATCCTTCCCGACTATTTGCCCGCGGGATTTATACTGGACAAACGATAAAAATGGGTGGCAAACTAAAAGTTAGGCTGATAGATACCAATCTTCAAAAAAGACAGGTAGAACTTGGGGTGTATGAAGAACCAAAGTAATCTGTTGATTATTTTGACTTTTTAATGGCCATATTTAATGCTTCGGTGGTTAATTTATATTTAACCAACATATTTGGAACCTCCCATTCCGGCATTTTACCTTTGGCGAGAAAGTCAAGATATTTTTCAGTTACCCTGGCAAAATGGGCTTCATGACCTTCTTTATACACATTGGGGATATCGAAAATAGCTGTGTTTCCAATCAAAATATAGCTGATACCTGGAAATGCCTTCGCAACTTCCCGAAATACTCTTTCAAAGGTATTGCGATAGGCCACTTCTTTAAATCTATTGGTTTCAACAGAGAAAACGGGTTGATACTCTTGTTCAGCACCCTGACGAATTACCAGACTGGCGTTGGTTCCTCTCATTATAGAATAATGGGTATCACCTGCACCGGGTTCGGCCTGCCATGCCCAGGTTACTTTTACGCGCGCGAAGTGTCCTCTTATTTGATAGTCAATCTGACCATTCGAAAAAACAGCCAGTTGACCCTCAGTATTCAAGGTATTTTTAAGATATTCGGGAACCTGAGTAAGTTTAGTACTTGTTTGAAATTGGGCGGGTGTTATTAGGGTTGCCCAACGTTTTGCATCCCACAGTTTGATATCCTTTTCATAGTTCAGTATTTGGTCAGGAAAACAACTCCATTGAATAAGATCGACCAAATGGGTGGTAACATCAACAATCCCCTCCCCTTCTTGTGCAACATCGTAGAACCACCCCGGACGTTGCAGAGGAGCACCCGAAACTTCTTTATAGAAATGATGAATACTCTCTTTAATCACGGCAGGATTATCTACTGAACCGTCTTGTAGCACGCCAAACACCTCTTCGAATTCAGAAAATGCCTTTTGAAGCATAGAAGTAATTTCATACCTCTCTGTCATGACATCGTAAATAAAGACGTTTTTCTGATCAGCTAGTTTGAAGGCCTTTTCCAGTAAATTAAATCCTGCAGCATTTATAGCCATCGGTTTATCGGCAAAAACATGATATCCACCAGCTACTGCATCAGAAATATACTTTGTTTTCAGTTTATTATTCCCAGCCAGCATGACCACATTCCCTTTTTTTTCAGCTAACATTCTGGCCAAATAATCCTTTCCGATATAGACCTTTTCATCCCACTGAGTAGGTTTATCGGTTCTTTTGTTATAAGCATTAATTCTGGCGAGATGCAAATCCACATCGGTACCTGAAGGAGCATAAACATGAACGATAGGAGATAATTGTGGGTACATTGATTTTTGAATCAATGCGGCATGAAAATGACCAGGATTCAAAGTAATTAGTCTTATTTCTTTATTGTCAACCACATTTTGCCCAATAAGAATATTTAGCATAAGAATAGAAACTAGTAAAAACATTGATATTTTCCAGAACATACCCATTTCAATTTTGTATAAAATTAGCTTTAAAGTAGCTTAAAAACAAATTGAAATTAGAATAAGCCTGGAAAAAAGGCATCGGGAAAATGGCGAATTTCAGGGTTTTGTTGACCACCGTACACAATTCCGATGATATCAAATCGAATATCCCCTTGATAATGTTTACTTTCTGTGAAAGCAGCAGCGGCGGAAGCTATTTTTTTTCTTTTTAAACCACTCACTGTATTTTCAGGTAAATGGG
>JBILDL010000090.1:0-7528 GCA_044352635.1 Saprospiraceae bacterium
GGGTGAGGAAATGACCTGGTATGATACCTGGAAAAGATTCAGAATGCAATGGCATCTGGCGCTGGGAACACCTCAGAATAAATTGCGTTTTAAAGACCACGACAATCTGGCTCATTATGCGAATGCCGCGGTAGATATTCAGTTTGAGTTTCCTTTTGGCTTCAGAGAGCTAGAAGGAATACACTCCCGTACCGATTTTGACTTAAAAAGCCATCAAGAATTATCAGGTAAAAAATTACAGTATTTTGACCCTGAACTTAACGAAAGTTATACACCTTACGTAGTTGAGACGTCTATTGGTTGTGATCGTATGTTTCTTGCCATGTTGTCAAATGCCTATTGCGAAGAAGTTATTCCCGATGCCGACGGCAAGGAATCAACCAGGGTAGTTCTAACATTGCATCCTGCATTAGCACCTGTTAAAATAGCCATTTTGCCTCTATTGAAAAATAAGGAAGAATTAACCACCGCTGCAAAAGCGATTTACAATAAACTAAAGAAAGAATTCTCTTGTCAATATGACGAAAAGGATGCCATCGGACGTCGTTATAGACGCCAAGATGCCATCGGCACTCCTTTTTGCCTGACAGTTGATTTTGATACCCTGGAAAATGGCACAGTTACGCTTCGCGACAGGGATACCTTGAAGCAAGAGCGATTAACCGTTGCTCAGGTTGAGGATATTGTAAGATCAAAAGTTTCTTTGGCAAAACTTCTTGAGGGATTAAATTTGTGAGTACTCCTTAACCTTGTGAAGTAATGATGAGGTCGAGATTAGTTGCTTTCATATCAAATCTTTCACCAAGATAAGCATTACATAAATAACCGTTATAGGTATAAACCCCGTGACGTAATCCAGGATTATTGAACAACCAGGATTCGATGCCCCCTGCGGAGGCTGCATGCAATAAAATGGGTGTAAGTATGTTACTTATAGCCATGGATGCCGTTCTTGGTACTCTTGATGTAATATTTGGCACGCAATAATGAATCACACCATATTTAATGAAGGAAGGCGACTGCAAAGTGGTAACCTCTGAAGTAGCAAAACAGCCCCCCTGGTCTATACTAACATCGATAATTACAGCACCTGGCTTCATTTTTTGTATCATTTCCTCACTCACAATAACAGGGGTTCGCCCCGATTTTGAGTGTATAGCTCCAATAACAACATCTGCGGAAACCAATTCTTCCTGCAAATAAATTGGATTGAGTGAAGAGGTATATAATTGCCTGCCGACCTGGTTTTGAAGGCGCTTCAATTTATAAACATCATTATCAAAAATCCTCACTTCAGCACCCAGACCTATGGCTACTCTGGAAGCGTATTCAGCCACCACACCTGCACCTAAAATAACCACTTTGGCACTGGGCACCCCTGAAATACCACCTAAAAGTACGCCATTACCCCCTGCATTCACTGAAAGTAGTTCTGCTGCGGTAAGCATAGCTTCAATGCCTGCCATTTCGCTCATGATACTCACCAGGGGAAAAGTATCAGACTCATCCTTTATATATTCCATTGCCAGAGCCAGCACCCTTTTTTGCCTTAATTTGTGAAAATAGGTAGCACTTAAAGTAGGCATTTGTAAGGGAGATATAAGAATTTGATTGGCAAACATCAAATCGATTTCCTCATTAGTGGGAGGAGCTGCCTTTAAAATAACGGCCGCTTTGTAAACCTGTTCTCTATTTTCCGCAATTTCTGCTCCAGCCTCAGCATAATCTCTATCTGAAAAATGAGCTTTTAATCCTGCACCTCTTTCAATAATAACTTGGTGACCCTGAGCCACCAGGGTTGCTACAGAGGCGGGAACAAGAGGAACTCTGTTTTCCTGAAGCGTAATCTCCAGTGGAATACCAAAAAAAAGTTTATCGAGTTTCGCCGATTTCATTACCATTTCTTCCTGGGTATAAAATTGCTTCCCCATTAATTCTTTGGGCATCGGAATATTAGTACCTAATGGTTTTTTAATGTCATCACTCATAATATAGCTTTGTAGGGAGAAATTAAGTCCGCAATTTCACTGATAATCATCGCCGTAGCACCCCAGATTATCTTTTCCTTCATGTTAAAACAGGGAACATCATTCAACACAAAATCCTTATGGATTTGAATATTCGATAATTTCTGATATTGTGGATTTAACAAATCGAGGATGGGGATTTCTATAATTTCCTTTACTTCTGACCATTGAGGCTTAAAAATAGGCGCAAAATTCATCATGCCAATAAATGGAAAAACATGAAAATTACTGACAGAAATATAAAGAGGCGTTAAAGATCCGAGTATTTGAATGTTGTGAGAGAAAACACCAATTTCTTCTTGCGTCTCCCTGATGGCAGTACTCGTCAAATCAGTATCGATAGCATCAAATTTTCCCCCTGGAAATGATATTTGACCCTTATGTTGATCCCTTGCATCAAACGATTGTCGTTCTATGAGAACCATTTGCCATTCGCCTTCTTTTGGATAAAAAAGAGCCATGACACCAGCTAATTTTGCATTTTCCGGAGGAAACTCCAAAAATCGATGAGGGTGAATCATTTTTCTATGAGCCGTTGGTCCAGGTAAAGAGCCAATGGATAGCTTCTCAGTTAAATCCCTTACCCAGTCCGTTTTCATGGAAATAGCAATTACCCGAGGACCCTATTAGATTTTTGAAGATATTGATCTAAAGCGGCCGTCATAGAAGGAGAAACATCAGATGGTGCCTGAATATTTACCACTAAACTCCTTTCCTCCACTGCCCTTCTGGTAGAATTTCCGAATACGGCAATCCTGGTATCATTTTGCTTGAAGTCTGGAAAATTATCGTAAAGGGATTCGATTCCCTGAGGACTAAAAAACACCAGAATGTCGTAGGTAACGTCGCTTAAATCAGATAAATCAGAACTCACTGTATTAAACATAACAGCTTCTTGCCAGTCTAGCTCATTTTCATCTAAATATTTACAAACATCTTTTGCCCCAAGATTAGAACAGGGGACTAGAAATTTTTCTGTTTTATTTCGTTTGATTGCTTGACTTAAATCCTCAATTCCACGATTTCCAACAAAAACTTTCCTTTTTCGATAGACTATGAATTTTTGAAGGTAGTTGGCAATAGCCTCTGTAAGACAGAAATATTTTAAGTCTAAAGATAATTTGACTCTCATTTCTTCAGCCATTCGGAAGAAATGATCTACCGAATTTTTGCTGGTTAGTACAACAGCAGAGAAATCTTCAATACGAACTTTACATTTCCTGAAATCTCTCGCCAGAACAGGTTCTACGTGAATGAAAGACCGCCAATCAATGGTAATATTATACTTTTTCTCCAATTCATAATAAGGAGATTTGTCAGCAGGCTTAGGTTGTGAAACCAAAATACACTTAACCTCCCGGTAACCTTCAACAAACATTTCATTCATTGTTGGTTCCGAATTAGCATTTATTATCTGATCTGTGTTCATCCGTTTTTATAAGGAATTGAAAATCAATTTTACCATAATAAGAACTGGTGCAATTTCAACGGTGCAAATATACAATAAAAAGTGGAACTGATGCGAACCAATAAATCTTACGCCCAGGGTTATTCCTCTTAAATAATGGTACAATAAAATAAGGCCCAGAAAACCAAAAGTACCTAAAATGAATATTTGCTTCCATTCTTCATTCAAATAGGGTAAGAATATATTCATAGGGGCAATGAATAAACCCATTGAAATCCCTGTGACGACCATCAAAAACTGATATCTATCCATTTCCTTCTTAATGGGAAATACAAATCCGATAAACGTCAGTAATAAATGTCTTAATCCTAAAAATATGAAGGGTAAAAAAAATACACCAAAATAACTTGGATTAAAGGTAGAGTGCGTGCTATCCAAAAGGACGGGCATTGCAAAATGACAAAATATACCCAAATTTATGCTAAAGAAAATATATAACAAAAGGTAAGGTAGAATACCTCTTCCAGACATTTCCCGATATAAAAAATTAAATAAATTTTCTGTACCCAATGCACCAATAGAAGCGATAGCAAAGGATCGTAAAAAGGTAAGTAAAAGTGCCAGAAGTAATAAAAGCGTGATTAACAAGAAAAAATTAGTCGATTGCTCTGTCAACAATGGCTTTACCATTATTTCTTCCGTTGGCTCTTCTTTTACAGGATTCAACTTATCAAATGGATTATCTGAAACCTGTTTTACCGATTCTTTGTAACCTTTTCTATAAGTTAGTTCAAAAGGATTTTGCTCCTGAGCAAAAGAATACACCCCTTGCGAAAACAAAAGACAGGAAAAAAGCAAGATTAAAAAAATCGGTCGTATTTTGCCCAAAATCCTTTTTTTTCTGCAAAATTAACAATTTTATGGTTAAAAAATAAATTCAATGCGAGACCTTCAAGTCATTAGAATTGTTTGGCTGGGTTTGATAGCCATTGTTGGCATTTTAGCCGTTCAAACCTATTGGGGAATTACTACCTGGACGGCAAACGAATCTGATGTAAATCAAAAAATTCATTTAGCTCTTCGTAGGGTAGCTGAATCATTAGCCGTTGCGAATGGGACTGTTTTACCCACAGGTAATATTATTCGCAAGCGAAGTGCTAATTATTATCTCGTAAACATTGCTTACGAAATTGATGCCAATTTACTCGAATTTTATCTCCGAAAAGAACTGGAAGCATTAACAGTTAACCTTGATTTTGAATACGCCATTTTTGATTGTAGTACCGATGAAATGGTGTATGGTGCTTATTGTGCTTACGAGCCGGCAAAAAAAGCACCCGAAATAAGCAAATCTATGCCTGGATATCACGCATTTACCTATTATTTTGCTGTTAAATTTCCCGGTAGATCCAGTTTTTTATGGGGTCAATTTCAAGTCGTTCTCTTCTTTTCCGTTATTCTTTTTGTTACCATAATCTTCTTTTCTTATTCTCTTTTTGTTATTGTCAGGCAAAAATGGCTATTTGAACAACAAAAAGATTTTATAAACAACATGACCCATGAATTCAAAACACCCATTGCTTCCATTCAAATTGCCACCGATTATTTTTTAAACCACCAACGAATAAAAGAAAACGAGCGACTCTTAAGATATTCAAAAATAATAAAAGACCAAAATTTACGTTTAAATGAGCATATTGAAAGGCTTCTTCAGTTAGCCAGATTTGAAAACAATGGTTTCAATCTAAAACTGGAAATCATCCAAATTATTCCTTTTTTGAAAGATATCGTAAGTGCAGAATCGATCAGATTTCAAAATTTGGGCGGCACCCTGGCCTTTGAATATTCTTTAGATGATATAGACATTGTTGCTGACAAATTTCATTTGACTAATACCTTGAGTAGTCTTCTTGATAATGCAGCGAAATTTTCCACAAAGGAAGTTTATGCTTTACTAAAGGTAGAAAAAACGAAACAGATGCTCATTATAAGTATCATTGACCAGGGTATTGGCATTCCAAAAGATTTTAAGGACAAAGTTTTTGACAAATTTTTTCGCGTACCTACCCAGGCGATTTCTGAGGTAAAAGGCTTTGGAATAGGCCTTTATTACGTGAAAGAGGTTTGTAAGGCGCATAAATGGAAAATTAATATAAAAAGCCGCTTTCCGCTGGACGGCACCGAAATAAATCTGTTAATCCCTTTAAAATCAAATATATGAAGCCCAAAATTTTGTATGTTGAAGACGATGAATCTCTGGGTCTATTAACTGCAGACCAACTTGAAGATGCTGGGTATGATATACGATGGTTAAAAACAGGCACAGAAGCAGGTAACTTAAAAGAGTTTAATTCTTTCGACCTGGCCATCCTGGATATTAATCTTCCTGGAATGAACGGTTTTGAGTTAGCCTCAAAAATTAGAACGCACTCCGAGTCTATTCCCATTTTATTTTTAAGTGCACGCTCCCTTTCTGAAGACAGAATACATGGATTACAGATTGGCGCCGACGATTATTTGATAAAGCCATTTCAAATCAAAGAACTGATTTTAAAAATTCACATTTTCTTAAAAAGAAAGGCAATACAAAAAGAAACCGACGCATCTGAAGTCATTCAGATTGGACACTACAAGCTGGATAAAAAAAATCTTTCTCTTCTTTCTGTGGATGGAGCCAGCAAAAGAATGACAAGTAAAGAAGCGGAACTATTAAATTATTTGGCCAGACACGCTAATCAACTCATCAAACGGTCTCAATTGTTAATTGACGTCTGGGGAAATGATGATTATTTTTTGGGCCGAAGTATGGACGTCTTCATTTCAAGACTAAGAAAATACCTTGCCGCCGATGCCCGTATTAAGATTGAGGCCATTCACGGGGTAGGTTTTCAATTTATTTGTCCTGAATAAATAGTTTCCTCTGATTATTTTTACAATCTTTACAAGTAAATAGGTAAAGATTTGCGAAAAAATAACACTCTGACTTTTAGATTAAGCGCAGAAACTGTATTTTTGCACGCCTTGACCAATTTTTACAAATTTTTGGTTGAGCAATTGAATTTTTAAGACAAAAAACAATACCGATAAACATGGCATTGATTAGTAAAATCAGACAACAAGGTAGTTGGATATTAATTATCCTGATAGCTTTGGGCTTAGGTGGCTTCATTCTAATGGATATGACGTCAGGGCAAACAAGTGTTTTTGGCAGTGCACAACCTGTACTGGCTAAAATTAACGGTCAAAAAATTGACGTAAATGAATTTAACAGAACCGAAAGTATTTTATACTCCGGATCTACCAGTGATGTTTTCGCACGTAGAGAAAATATTTGGAATTATTTCGTTGAAAAAATCTTGATTTCAGAGCAAACAGACAAATTAGGACTAGGTGTTAGTCGTGCCGAATTGATTGATTTACAATTTGGTCTTGAACCAAGTCCCGTTATCACTCAGCGTTTTGGCGACCAAACTACTGGCCAGGTTAACAGGGAGCAGTTAAATCAGGTTCGTCAGATGATTGAATCTAACACCCTTGAGCCACAAATGCGTTCTTATTGGGCTATCCAGGAAGGTGAGGTCATTAAAGAAAGACTTCAACGAAAATTAACTTCTTTAGTTGCTAATGGGTTTTACACACCAAACTGGCAGGCTGAATTGTTGTTCTCGGAAGGTTCTGCTTTCCTTCAATTTGCCTACGTAAAAGTGCCTTTCGACAATATCGACAATAGCGAAGTTTCTCTTTCTGACCAGGATTATGAAAACTATCTTGACAAAAACAAAAAGAAATATACGAATAAAGAAGAGCGCAGAAAAATAGCTTATGCTATCTATAATGTTTTTCCTTCAAAAGCGGATACGGCCGATATTTATGGTAAAATTAGTGTTTTGGCTGATCAATTCAGAAGTGCATCTAATGACACTAACTTTATTGAACAAAACAGAGGGGTGATGTCTCCGATTTATGTAAAGAAATCGGAAATTAATCCAATGTTCGCCGATAGCATTTTTAATTTACCTGAAGGTGGCGTTTTTGGCCCTTACACTGAGTCTGGCGCTTATCGTGTAGTTAAAATGATTGATAAAAAAGCACT
>JBILDL010000091.1:0-7497 GCA_044352635.1 Saprospiraceae bacterium
ATTCCCAAATATAATCACATATTTATGATTTTTGATAAATTCAAAATCTTGCAACCAAATACTACCTTCAACCTGTTCAGCCAGTATAATTTCCCAACCATCTTCTTTCAATTCCTTTACCATTGAATCTTCATTTTCTACATATTCCCAGGATACAGTTTGAGTTGAACCCAAGGCTGTTTTTAAAATTTCCTTATGAGGAGGTTGTTGCGTAATGCCAGATAGATATAATTTTTCAATACCCAAAGCATCAGACGTGCGAAAAGCGGAACCAACATTTAGGGCACTTCTAACATTATCCAACCAAATGCGAACGGGAATCGTTTTTCTGTTTTCTGATAAAACAAAAGGATTATCTTCCAAATAAGTAGTCGATTTCTTTCTAGTTAACATAGTAATTTTCCTGAAATTTAAAATATATTGCAAAGGTATTTAAATCGAAGGAAAATGGACTTACTATTCGTTTATGGAACATTATTACCAGAATGTAATGTTTCCATTTCTACCCAATTCCTTGAAGAGACTGAATTTTTAGGGCACGGATATGTTTTTGCAAAGCTGTATGACCTTGGAGATTATCCGGCAATGGTTTTAGATATAACCCATGAGCATAAAGTTTTCGGTCAAATTTATCGGCTTTATTCACCAGAAAAAATGTTCCCATTACTTGACGATTATGAAGACATAAACCCATCATTTCCAGAAGATAATGAATATATCCGCTCGGTAGTAAAAGTAAACAGTAGGGAAATAGAAATGTATGCCTACGCTTATTTATATACAAAGGATGTTTTACCTTTAAAAAAGATACCTTCAGGTGATTACCTTTCTTACCTTACAGATAAATAGTCAAAACAAACAAATAAAATGAGTGAACCTATTTTTTCAGCAGCCACATTATGCGTTCAGGAAACGGTTGATCCTATGGACACTTCTTCGCATACTTTACCCATTTACGCCACTTCTTCCTTTGTTTTTGATAATTTACAACAAGGTATAGATATTTTTTCCGGAGCTGAAAGTGGTTATCTATATGGCCGTTTTGGCAATCCCACCTGTGATGCAGTAGCTGAAAAATTAGCTGCCCTGGAATCTTATGGTTTACCAGAAAATGCTCATTGTGTATTAGTTAGCTCTGGAATGGCGGCTATATCTGCTGTTTTAATGGCATTACTAAAACCAGGTGATAAGATATTGACCCAAGCAGATATTTATGGTGGAACCACTGATTTTTTCAATCAAATACTGGCCTCATACCACATAGGATTTGAAACGGCCGATTTAAATGATGTCGAACAAGTTGAAAATATCCTTTCCAACGATCCATCCATTCGTCTCATCTATTTAGAATCGCCAACCAATCCAATTTTAACCTGTGTTGATTTGGAAAAATTAGTTTCGCTGGCAAAAAAATATAACCAGCTAACCGTCATAGATAATACCTTTTGCACGCCTGTAGTACAACAACCTTTAAAATGGGGCATAGATTATGTCGTGCACTCAACCACTAAATATTTGAATGGGCACGGAAATACTATTTCGGGATGTATTATTGGTAAAAATGCTGAAGTAATGCATCGTGTCAAACAAACGGTAAAATTAATGGGCTGTTCTGCTAATCCCTGGGATGCGTGGTTGGTGAGTAACGGATTAAAAACACTTGCTTTACGCATGGAGAAGCATAGTTTAAATGCTATGGAACTCGCAAAATTTTTATCCTCTCACCCATCCGTGAAGAAAGTGTATTATCCCGGGCTTTCTCAACACAAAACACACAGTATTGCCAATAAACAAATGCAATATTTTGGAGGAATGCTGTCTTTTGAGTTGAACGGAGGTATTGAAGTAGCCAGAAAATGTATTGATAAGTTAAAATTAGCAACGATAGCTCCGACATTGGGCGATGTTAACACATTGATTATGCATCCTTACACCATGTCACATAGAAATGTACCAGCGGCGGTGCGGGAGAAATATGGGATAAGCGAAGGACTCATCAGGGTTTCTGTAGGCATAGAAGCGATAGGTGATTTAATAAATGACTTCAGACAAAGTTTGGCAGATTAATTATTTACCCCCCGCAGACATGGCTCTTCGCATAAACATTTGAGCTCTGTTAGATTCAACGGCCTGAATTTCTAATATCTCACCATTTGGCATTTTCAATAAAAGATCTGGCTTTTTGGTTTTAGTCAATTCATCCTGGAACCTGGAGTCATTGGAATTTACTTCAAGGAATCCTTTTCTGAGACCAAAATAATAGTAGATATCATTAGGTAATTTCAAATAAACATAAATTCTATCGTCATTATTAGCGGGCATTTTTATTTCAATGAACGTATTAATTTTCTTACTCACTGGTTTTCCTCCGACGCTAATAAGACCCACATTGGTATTAGCATTTATAAAAGCCTGATATTCAGCATCCCATTTCAGTTTTACATTGCCAAAAAGAAAAGAATAGGGATTAAGTTTAGCAGGAATCTCAAAAAGTCCGGAACTTAACTGAGAAAGTACCTCTTTAGTTTCATCTGTGTTGCCTAATAATCTGGTAAGCAGACGGTTGTAATAATCCAGATCAGAAAGGTAGGCAATAGGTTCTGAACCAAAGGCGGCACTGGCTATTTCATTTTCAATAATCCTTAGAAATTTTTCAGGTATCTTCAGATTAAGCCCAAGAATAAGATCTAAATCGAGTACTAATTTTTGAACTTCCCCTGTATCTGACATTTCCTGCGTTGGGGGCATGGTTGTTTTCAAAAAACCGGTAGCCTTAACATCGGCCATTTTTAATCCTGCAGCGAGAGTAAAGTCACCTTCAGCTGTAATTTTAGCTGATTTATCATCTAAAACAAGTAGGTTACCCACACAATTTCCTCTCAACACACAGAGTGAATCGCCAAATAGAAATTGATCTTTAAGTCTTTCGTATCTAATAAAACCATTAGCTGGAAAGATTGGTCTATCTTTTCTTGTAGGGAGAGGTTGTAAGAACCTTGGATAAATAGAGGCATTTTCGGCACTCAAAAAGAATCCTGTTTCAAGAAAGAGGCCTTCAGGATCTTTTGGCCTATTTGCCTCAATAACGAGATTTTTCTTATCTGCCTTGGTATTCAGCCTGAACCAATTATTTTCCTCAATAGCTGAAGATTCAAGTCTGGCATAGCCGTCAAAAGAGAGATTTATATCTTCTGAGGCAAGGCCAATTTCTCCATAAAAGCTCGTTTTCGTATCTATTCGAAAATCGTCCAGTGCATTAATTTCACCTTTAGCTCTGGTTGCTGTGGCCTTTTGAGACATCAAACCCTTACCTACCCGTTGACCAATAATCGATGAGAAAGCAATTTCCTGATTCTTGCCAGGCAGGTTATACTCATAAAAGCCAGAGGCTAAATAGTCCTTTCTACCTTTTACCTGCACGTTTGCCTTTATAATTTTATGATTCTGGTTTATGGTATCACAGATAATAATAGCATTAGCAAAAGAATCAATTAAGCCATTTGAACGAATGGTAACCATCCCTTTATCGGGAAAAATTCTGGCATCCGCCGCATGAATAAAATCTACGCCACCTATTTCAAGACTAAAATCTTTTAGATTATACCTGGCATTTTTACCATTAAACCGCAAAGAATCCTGATTAGCTACTTTCGAGGCAAATACACCAACGGAAGCAGTATCAGACTTAAAATAAACCATTTGATCTTTGATATTCCAATCAAAATCAATTAATGAGGTAGTATATTGATTAAAAGGAAGGTTAGTTAATAACTTTCCGTCATTACCAGTGAAGACACCCAAGCCATTGTTGAAGTTAAGGTCTGCCTTAACATTAAGAGCCTCCAACAAAACTTCCTCCTCTGTTTTCCCTTTAATTTTAAGCCAGGCGGTATCACTTTTGGCTGTATTGGCACCAAACTTAAGTTTATCCGCCTTTAACGAAGCCAATGGCCAGTTTAACAAACCGCTACCACCGACACCGTCGGGTGTAAGAATTAAATTACCATCAAAAAGATAGGAACCGGACTTAAAAACGGAAAAGGACTGAGAACCTGAGGCCAGATAAAGGCTATCCTGGTAAGGTTTCCAGGTTACAGTAACCTCTTTCCCTACCACTTTGGGAATTTCGAGCGGTTTTATTTCCTCCTCCAAAGAAAAATTCTTTGCGCTACCACTCACCTTATTCGGTTGAAAAACAAAATCTTCCGCATTAATGACCGCTCCCAGATAATCTAACCTACCCTTTCCTTTAAATCCCCGGTTACTCAGATCTAATTCACCGACATATTTACCTTTTCCCCTATAAGTTGAATAACCCTCTTTAGGCGTTTTATGATTAAAGCCCAACGAATAGTCAAAAGGTCTGATTCTTACCGTTTCTTGAAAAACTGGAAATATGTCATAAGAAAATAATTTACCTTTAAACTGGACCTGATTTTCCTGAAATTTATCCAGGCCTGGAAAAATGAAGGGAGCCAGGGCAAAATAAAATGAATCTCTTTTGAGCGTAGTATCCTTTGCAAAATCACCATCATAAAAAATAGTGCCCCCTGTTCTGCTATTTAGCACGGGAAAAGTGGAAATATTTTCTTTTCCCCCTTTATTTTCGGGCGCGTCAACGGCTAAAGTACCAGCGAAAGAATTTATTTCCGAGGTAAGTGAAAAAGCATTGGGCATTTTCGATGAATCAGCAGGCGATTCCTTCAGAAATATCCTAAATCTTTTAATACTATCTAGTTTAATTTGATTTTGCTTGTAATTATATTCAAAATTTGTTCCTTCAAAATCTGTAAATCCTGCTTTTAATACCCCTGAAAAACGCATTACTCTTTCGGGAAGCAGGGTAATTTTGTTCTCAGTAGGTAATAATCTTACCCGATGCAAAGGGGAAAAATCTAAAAAATTAACCGCTTGAATCTGAATGCTTTTGTTGTTAAGGGTAAGCCAGGCATTCACTCCATCCGTTTTAGAATCGATGCGTAAACGATCAAAATCACGTTTACCCAACGCTGCTTCAACGGTTAACCGAACCTTATCGTTTACAATGATCAGGCTTTTCTCTTCCTGAAATTCAATATAACCTGAAGCTACCCATTCATACAATAAGGATCTGATATTTTCCAAAGAATATTTAGGATTCAAAAGTGGGGCTAAGATACTGGCATCGAAAACCGTAGTTTGCTTTTCCTGACAAATTTGATACAATAATTGAAGTGGATTTTGAGTAGAAATACCTTTTAATCCTTCAAATTCATTTTCATTAAAGAAATTAAGAGATTCAAAACGAACGAATGGCTTTTTTAAAACGGGAAGTGCTTCCCTACCGATCATAACAGAGTCATTATCAATTTGCATGACTAGTTCTTCCGCTTGAATAGAAAATTTATGGGCAGAGCTATAAAATAAATTTCTTCCTTTCCCCTTTTCGCCTCTTCGAAGTAACAGGGTTCTGGTTTTTGTATTGTAGTTGAAAATGAGTTCGGGGTGAACTATCGAATCAGTACCTAAAAATAAGGTGGATTTTACTTTTTGACTGCTTAACTGATCGACTCTTTTGAGGATAAATTTTTCAGACGCACCGACAAAAGCAGTTCTCGCTTTATTATTTACCAAAGTAATTTTCGCAGGATTCTCAGTCGATCCAAAACCAATCACCGTTTTACCTTCAAGGGCAAAGCCGCCTATAAATTTAATGCCTTCGCCAAATTGGTTGATAACTAAGTTATCTTTCAGAGAATTGAATCTGGGAAAAGAAATAAGAGAGGAGTCTGGTTGAAAAACCATTTGATCCTGGAAATTCCCTGCAATAAGATTTTTTCCAAAATAGGAAGGATAGCTTAGCTGAACGCTATCGGCCTTAAACTTATTAAGATTTAGGTCCAGGGAATAATTTTTCAGCAGCACAAAAACACTTTTATCTAAGCCGACCCTGGACCAATCACATTTTCCACCTACGCCAATCCATTGATTTTTAAAAGGATAAAGAACTCCTGACGTCTCAAAAATATGAATCGTATCTGTTTTGTAACCTGTAGAGAGGTGAGCCTTAGTAAAAGTCAGCTTCGGTTCCTGATTTTCCCATTCCCAGGAATATTTACCCCCTTTTAGCGTCCAATTGGCTCCTCCTCCGCTTGAAATTAACTGTCGGCTTACAAACGAGGAGGAAAGCGTTAGAAAATCATTGATTTTAAATGAGGTATATTTATCGGGCAGAGCAAGAAGCGACTGAAAGGATTTATGCCATGAATAAAAACCATCATCGTTTTGAGTATTGGATTTTAACAATGCCACATAATCTAAATAAGAGGTTATGTAGGGAATCAATGGTAATTTCCTTCCCCACAAAATCGCTAAAGTCTGATAGATTAACTTCTTTTGCGTTTCACTATAGGCAGTCGATTGAATATCAAGTGCATAAAGGTTGTATTTTTCCAGTAAATCCTTATTATTTAGTGATATGACAGACTTATTGATAGTTTCCCACAAAGCTATCGGATCTTTGGGTAGGGTATCGACCCGCTGAGAAAAAACGAAGTGCAAAGGCAACAACGACAAAATCAAAACAAGCCTAAATATTCTCATATACCAAAATTATAAAAAATTACCTGCTAAAAACGCCCATCATCCAATCACCTTTCTGATTTTTATTAACTAAATTCAAGCCTTGCGATGAGGCTTTATCCATAATCAATTCCCAATCGGACCATAAAATACCAGAAATAAGTAATAGACCGGAGGTACTTAGTTGATTTTTTAACGTAGGAAGTTCGTCGAGTATTACATTTCTATTGATATTTGCGAGGATAACATCCTGACCTGACAAGGACACTGCTTTCAAATCCCCGGCAAAAACATCTATAAAATCTCCTACGCCATTGAGTTTAGCATTATCTATGGCATTTTCCACAGCAGGTTCTTCAATATCGAGCGCTATGACCTTTTTCGCCCCTAATTTTACTGCCAGGATAGCCAATATACCCGTACCACAGCCAAAATCGAAAACGAAGGTATCCTTAAAAGGGATATTTTCCATAGCCTCCATCATCATATACGTGGTTTCATGGTGACCTGTGCCGAAAGCCATTCTGGGTGTAATAACCAATTCATGTTTAAAGCCAGTAACAGACGGGTGAAAATCTGCCCTGACGTAGCAAAAATCATTTACACTAATGGGTGAAAAGTGACTTTCCCACTGAATATTCCAATTTTCCTCGGGTAAATTCTCCACAGTATAAACAAATGGAAACGATTGGGACAACACAGACAGATCCTCAAAAAGGCTATCCGGAGGAATATTTCCGGGAAGAAAAGCATTTATTAGCCCGCTTTCTTCTTCAAAAACTTCAAAAGGATAATTACCGAGCATTGCAAGCAAAATATCTGCATCGGTATCATCATTAAATGAGAAACTAAAACGATAATAATTCATAGTAAAAATTAATCTTTCCTCTCTGCTGCGAGCAGAGTATTTTGAATAAGAGCCATAACGGTTAATTG
>JBILDL010000092.1:0-7437 GCA_044352635.1 Saprospiraceae bacterium
TAAAATCGGTGTAGTTATGCAAGATGGTCACCTATTTAGTGATAGCATTGCAAAAAATATTGCTTTGGGTGAAGAAATTATAGATAAGCGTAAACTTCAACAGTCTATTAATATAGCTAATTTACATTCTTACATTGAGTATTTGCCGCTGGGTTACAATACAATGATAGGTCCTGAAGGTCAGGGCTTAAGTCAAGGTCAAAAGCAACGAATTCTTATAGCCAGAGCGGTTTATAAGGAACCTGACTTTCTTTTCTTTGATGAGGCCACCTCAGCGTTGGATACCTTTAATGAAATGTTGATTTTGGAAAATATAAAGGCTGCTTTTAAAAATAAAACCATCATTATTGTTTCACATCGTTTGAGTACCGTTTTGAAAGCAGATCAAATTGTTGTTATGGAAGATGGAGAAATGATTGAGGTTGGGTCCCATGAGGAATTGACTTTTGTAAGAGGTGCATACTATCAATTAGTTAAAAACACATTGGAATTAGGATACTAGATGAAGAATGAAAATAATATAGAGGTTCTCAACGAAGAAATTCAAGAAATTCTTGGCACCCCTCCTGGGTGGATCCTTAGATTTGGTACTTTAATTTTTTTTATTGTTATTGTTGTTTTAATATGGTTATCTTATTGGATACAATACCCTGATGTAGTTGTGAGTGAAATAATTGTTTCATTTAATGATCCACCAACTAAACTCATATCTACCAAGGCAGGATATCTGAATAAATTACATACTGTTCATAATCAAAAGGTAAAGAAAGGTCAATTACTGATTTCATATAATTCAGAGGCTAATTATAAAGATGTTTTATCTCTTTATGAAAAATTACTACAAGTTAAGCAAACGAATCAATCATCTATTTTATCATTGTCCTTTAGTGAAAATTACAGTATTGGGGAATTACAGAAATATTTATTTCAATTTCTCGATAAACAAAATCAATATAGTTTAAGGGTAAAAGGGATATTTGAAGTAACGAATAAAAGTGACAAACAGAAACAAATTAGCTCTTTAGAGAATGGTATAGAGTATTCCACAAATCTGAGAGATAATTTAGCCGTACAGATTGAAAATACACAAATTCAGTTGAAGAATGAGGAAGCTATGGTTAAAATGGATAAATTATCACAATCTGAATTAAATAAAACAAGAGATAAATTAACTGTTCTTTCCTCCAACTTAAATGCTACCGAGGTAGAAATAAAAGATAAACAATTTAAAATCAATAATTTAAGGTCTGATTTAGCTAGTTTAAGAGTGAACAGTGAAAAGGGTAGGGAAGTCGCACTTTCAGAAATGAATGCTGCATTTGTGCAATTTAAATCTAATGTATCTCAATGGATTTCATCGCATTTAATCATTTCACCTACGGATGGTACGGTACAGGTTACGAATAAATTTCTCAAATCTGGTCAATATGTCAATAAAGATGAACCATTATTAATTATTATTCCGCCACAGTCAAATAAGATGAAAGGAATAATGAACCTACCATTTTCTGAAAGTGGAAACATCAAAAGAAATCAATTAGTATTAGTTAGATTAAATAGTTATCCATCATCTAAATATGGTATCATAGAAGGAAAAGTAGCCTCAAGTTCAAGTATTGCATTAGAGGAAGACGGAAAATTAGTTTCTCCGGTTACTGTTTATTTTGAGAATGGATTAGTTACGACTACAGGCTATATGGTTTCAACAAAGAAAGAACTTTCAGGTATGGCCAGAATTATTACTCAAAATAAGAGATTCATTCAGCGGTTATTTTAAGCTTTTTATGTTTTTGGTTTTTTAAACTGAAACGGAGAATCCGGTTTTAGGAAATATTACTTAACATAATGTAAATTATCTGAATTTAAAAGACTAAAAAAATCCTCCACAGCGTATCAAATGCCACGGAGGATTTTGCTTTCCAAAAAAATTTAACTTTCTATGGTCGCATTCACATTTTCAGTAAGCTCTTTTGAAATAGCGTTCTTAGTAACTCGTATATATACCTTAGGAGAAACTTCTAAAGTTACAATACTGTCCTCAATCTTAGAAATTCTTCCAAGTATTCCACTACTTGTTACCACATCTTTGTTCTTGTCTAAGCTTTCCTGAAATAATTTTTGTTCCTTCTGACGTTTTGCTTGTGGCCGTATCATTAACAGCCAAAATACTAAAAACATGGAAACGATGAAAATTAGGTTAATCCATGATGATGAACCTGTTGTGCTGGCTTGTAGTAAAAAAAACATAGCTTTATGATTTATAATTTAGTTTTTTGATGAGACAATTCCGTCTAAATATAGTAATGTTTCTACAGGAAATGTATTTGCAACTACGGTAATTAATTTTCTTTGTTCATTAGTTTTGCCCTCGCTATTGAATTTTACCTTAATAAAACCTCCCCTGCCTGGTTCAATCATACCCCTTGGCCATTCTGGAACAGTACAACCACAAGTACCATAAACATCCAATATATATAACGGAACATCTCCCGAATTTGAAAATTGATATGATTTTTCAACGATTTCTCCCTCTTTTATCCTTCCAAATGAAATTTCAGTCTCTAAAAATTTTATTTCAGCTACTTGTGAAGTATCTAATCCTTGCTCACCAAGTGGATTTCTTATAATTTCAGAGGGAGACAGTTCCCTACCCAACCTTATTTCTTCTACTTTTTTCTCATTTGTCGCGCTTTTTTGACAACTCAATATTGAAAAAAATATTAACAGTGAAATATATACCTGAATTTTACTCATTTTCTTGATTTGAAGGGTCAAAAATAAGGTTTTTGTAACAATGAATTTCGATTCCTTGTTAAATACTACATTTTTTTATAATCTTTAGGTCTAAATACGTACTATGCCTCACAAATATGCCATGGGAATTATTGGAAATGGTTCCTGGCTTGCTCTCATAAATAATTTTGGAAACGTTACCTGGCTTTGTTGGCCTCATTTTGATAGCAGTTTTCTTTTTGGTAATCTTCTCGACCATAATAATGGTGGCGATTACAAAATAATACCTCAATATGCAATTATTAATACCTCTCAGAGATACCTGGAGGATACAAATATTCTGATAACATCAATAGAAACCAACAATGGTACTTTCGAGATAAATGACTTCGCTCCAATATTTTACAGCTCATCGGAATTAATTAGACCTCATATTTTTATAAGGAAAATAACACCCATTAGAGGAGATAATTTCATAAAATTACAATGCACCCCTACTTACCAATATGGAAAGCAACAATACCATGCTGTAGTTAATGAAAATAGCATTCATTACTATTTAAATGACAACTCTATATATATTTATTGCAATGATATTCAATTATTTAATAACGAAAATTCATTTTTTGCTTTGGATAAACCCATTTATTTAGTGATGACCAATGAAAAATATCATTGGCAGAATTTAGCATTTGAAGCAGAAGATTTGTTCAATAAAACACAAAACTATTGGAATGCATGGGTCGATAATTTGGCCATTCCTAGTACTATATATAAACACGAGGTGATTCGTTCTGCCCTAACTTTACACCTTCATGTTTTTAACTCCGGAGCAACTATAGCTGCAGCAACTACTTCACTTCCTGAATTTTTAGGTTCAACAAGAAATTGGGACTACCGATTTTGCTGGATGAGAGATAGCTACTACACTCTCCTGGCGTTTGACCTTCTTAATAATAAAGAAATTCTACAAAATTATGCTCATTTTTTATCTCTTATAAATGAGAAATATGATGAAAGATGGCCACCATTGCACACTATTTCCCTGGACAGAGATCCCAAAGAACTAGAATTGAATTTACCCGGATATTTAAATGAAAAGCCGGTAAGAATTGGAAATCAAGCATTTGAGCATATTCAAAATGATATTTATGGACAGGTCATTACTACACTTCTACCCTATTTTATCAATAACAATATTCCAATAGAAACCAGAATGCAATTTCTACCTCTTATTCGAAACATGTTAAATATGATTCAAAAAACAATGGATGAACCTGACAATGGCTTATGGGAATTTAGAGGCCTAAAGCAATTTCATTGTTATACCTACTTGTTTCATTGGGCAGGTTGTAAATCGGCCTTAAAAATAGCTGAAATTTTTGATGATAAAACATTGTTTAATCTGGCCACAACCAATTTACCAATGGCTATCGAAAAAATAGAGCGTTGTTTTGACGAAGAATCAGGTCTTTACTATCAAGCCATAGGTAGTAAAAATCTCGATGCCAGTCTTCTTCAACTGATTACCATGCATTACTTGAAATCTGATAACCCAAGAGCTATCCATTTACTTTCAATTTTAGAGGATAAATTATCCGCGGAAAACGGTCTATTTTATAGATATTTACATGAGGACGATTTTGGCAAGCCAGATGCTACCTTTTTAATTTGCGCATTTTGGCATGTAGAAGCGCTTGCTATTATGAAGAATAAGGACAAAGCCATAGCTAATTTGAATAAAATATTAGAATACAGCAATCATTTGAGTTTATTTAGCGAAGACGTTCATGCGAAAACGGGTAGTCAATGGGGTAATTTCCCCCAAACTTATTCACATGCAGGTCTAATTCAAGCGGTGAATGCCATTCATAATCCTAATAAAATACCTCTATATCTATGAAAAATATTTACTTACTAGGATTCATGGGGTCTGGAAAATCATTCTATGGAAAATATTTATCCCAAAAGTTTAATTTAAATTATTTAGATCTGGATGAATTTATTGAAGCTACAATGAATTTGAGTATTCCACAAATTTTTAATAGCATAGGCGAAGAAGGATTTAGGAAAAACGAAGCAAATTTATTGAGAAAGACCGTCGATTTTAACCAAAATATCATATCCTGCGGAGGAGGTACCCCATGTTTCCATGATAATATGAAATGGATCAAAGACCATGGAATATCTATTTATCTTAAAACATCAGAAGAATTATTATTTAAAAGACTAAATAATCAAAAAGAAGGAAGGCCATTAATAAGTAGTATGTCAGATGACGACCTTAAACATTTCATTTCAATAAAAATTACAGAAAGGGAAAAATTCTATGAACAGGCTGATTATACATACTTACAATGGCAAGATGAAAATTCGCCTATCGAACTGGAAAAATATATTGAAGATAAATTACAAAGAAGTAGGTCCTAATATAATTCTGGGCCCCAGCCATTTTCCATCATATCTTCCTGAAACAATTTCTAACCGAAAAATTTTTAAAATATTATCTAAAGCGTAGCCCATTTCTAAGAATGGTTGTAGTTTATCAGTGATAGCAAGATTAATAAATAGATTCTCTAAAACCTTTGATTTTTTTATAAATGACCATTTACTTAAAAAAAAATTAGACGTCTGAGTCTGAATATGTATCCGATGAAAATAATTATTCGTGCTAAATTCATAAAAAGGTAAAAGCCTGAACGTAGAGACAACTGGATGGCTGGTTTTCAGTGTTCTCCCTGTTGGAAAATGATAAAAATCATTAAAATGAAGAAAATCTTGCTGTAAAAATTTACCTGATATGAAATTAACATCTATTCGCCCAAACTTTTTTACTTTGAATGATTGAGAAAAAGCCAATTCCAAATAATCGAAATTTGACTCACTTTCTAAAAAGCCAGGCATTCCTTTTTTAAAATTTATAGTTAAAAATGGAGAATAAGACAATGAAAAAGTATGTATGAGTGCTTTGTCCCTCAACTTAAATGATTCTAATGGCTCATTTCGTTTGAAATTCCAACGCTGAAAAGTGTAATTTTCAAGATAATTTCTGTCAGCAAACTCCGACGATGCCTGCAAAATAAAATTGGAATAAAAAGTTTGTTTCAATTGAACCTTTAAAAATTTCTTTTCAATAAATAGCAATGGATTTACTCCGTCCAAAACATTTATGATAGAAATTATTTGTTCATTTTTTATAAATGGTTGATTAACTTGTGTTAAAAAATTTCCAGCTGAGAAAAACAGCTGGGATGAATTTATTTCATCATTAACGATAAATGATGAAATTTCAGCTTCTCCATATAAAATTTGTCGTTGGATAGCATACCTTGGTTGAAAAGAGAATATTACAGGTTTTTTACCATTAAACCTTGATTTGAAGCCAGATTGTAATAAAAAACCGTCAATTGGATTGAAAAGAAAAACGTTTGAGATTGGTGACAAACTAATATCCCAATGTTTGTTTAACTTTATTCGTAGAGAATCTAAAAGTACGGCTGGGAAAGAATCTATCGTTGTAGATGGACTCGATAATGAAGAATTTGCGTACAAAAAATTAAGATTAAGGTTAATGGCAAAAAAGAAACCCCAAAACCTTAATCTTAACATACTAAATACCAATTAAATAGCTTGATGATTAAACGGTTGAATAACCATTTCAGAAACTACCGCCGACGAAGGTTGTTGGCAAAGAAACCAAATGGATTTTGCTGCTTCTTTGACTGCAATCATCTTATCACGTTGAACCTTCAAATCTATATTATCCCAAAATGGAGAATCAACGCCCCCCATATAGATATTAGTAATTCTTATTTCAGTTCTTTTTAGTTCCTCTCTGAGAGACTTTAACATACCATTTAAACCATATTTTGACGCTGCATAAGCTGCTGCACCTGCCATAGGCGTTTTGCCTAAGACACCGGGGATATTAATGATAAGCCCCTTCTTTTGCTCTTTCATTTTTGGCAGCACTGCTTGAATCAAACTAAAAGCCCCCACAAGATTTACATCAAGTGAATCTTTAAAATCTTTAATACTTAATGATTCAAAAGATTTAATTATACCTATACCTGCTGCATTTATGAGGATATCAATAGGAGCACCTGTCATAGATTGGATCTCCTCAACCATAAGATGGATACTGTTTGTATTTTTAAGATCAACTACAAATCTATTTTTTACAGGAATACCTATTGAGTCACAAATAGTGTTAAGATTTTCGGCATTTCTACCTGTAACATAAACTTTAGCCCCAGACTGATGTAAAAGTTTACATGTTTCAGCTCCAATACCACCTGTTCCACCAACAACAAGAACAATTTTATTTAATAAAGTCTCCATTTAAATTTTTGTTTGAATAGATTGGTAGAAAGCATGTTTTACATTTTCTTTCTTGAAATCGCCACCAAAATCGGATGTAACGGTGGTACATCCTTGATGCTCTATACCTCTTGCCTGCACACAAAAATGAACTGCCTCAATATAAACTGCCACACTGTCAGTCTCAAGAACCTGCCTTAATGTTTCAGCAATTTGTCTTGTTAATCTTTCCTGAACCTGAGGTCTTCTGCTATAATAATCGACAATTCTATTTAATTTGGATAAACCAATGACTTTATCCCCTGGTTTATAGGCAATATGTGCTTTGCCAATAATAGGTAAAAAGTGGTGTTCACAAAAAGACTGAACTGTAATGTTTTTCTC
>JBILDL010000093.1:0-7427 GCA_044352635.1 Saprospiraceae bacterium
TTATTTGCCCATCGAACATAATCGGCCATTTTAGCACCAACAAACTCGAGGCCCTTTAAAAAGGCAAAATCATGCCCTTTCTTCTTGTATAAAGTACCCACTTCAGCCCTTTCCTCATTGGTAAACAGGGGAAATGACACAGCGCCAGGAATATGACCTTCTATATATTCCCCCGGACTTCTTACATCCAGTAAAATATTTTCGTCATTCCTTTTTAAAAAATCAGCTATGGTTATTTTCTCCATTTGGCAAAAATACACAATTAGCATCATATCTAAAGGTTTAAAAATGGGGCGACGTAAACTTTGTTTGTAACCTTTTGTTTTAAAAAATAAAACATTGGAAAATTTACTTCACACCATAAAAAATAGTTATACTGGTTATGCCCGTTATTTATGGCATGCTATAAATAACCCATCGTGGGACAATTATTTTTATTGGCTCCTGGCTGTTTCTTTCTTGTTTTTAGCCCTGGAATGGGTCAGTCCCTGGAGAAAAAGTCAAGCCCGTTTTAGAAAAGATTTTTGGTTAGATTTTTTCTATTTATTTTTTAATTTTTTCCTTTTCTCATTAGTCATTTATGCCGCATTATCAAGAGTGGTAGTAAACTTTTTTAATGATGCTTTTTATCAAATTTTTAACGTAGAGCTAACCTCTTTCAATCCATTGATTGGCGCCCCACTCTGGTTTATTTTACTGTTAGGATTTATTATCAGGGATTTTATACAATGGTGGATTCACCGATTACTGCATAAGGTACCTTTTTTATGGAAATTCCACCAAGTCCATCATTCTGTTGAACAAATGGGATTTGCTGCCCATTTAAGATTTCATTGGATGGAAACCATTGTTTACAGAACGATTGAATACCTTCCTTTGGCGCTTCTGGGCATAGGACTGTATGATTTTTTTATTATTCATCTGTTTACCCTGGCATTTGGGCATTATAACCACGCCAATATTTCCATTCCCGGAAAATTTGTCGGTTTATTTCTGGGCGTTCTGATAGGAACAGCCATAGTTACCTCTAGCTTCGACATTACTATTTTGAAAGATGCCAACTTATTCACCACGATATCTACTTTTATACTTATTTGTCTGGCAGGTTATTACGTGTTAGGGCCTCGGGTAAAGTATATATTCAACAGCCCTGAAATGCACATTTGGCATCATGGTTTTGTTATGCCTGAAGATAAACCAAATGGTATAAATTTTGGACTGACCTTAGCCATTTGGGATTACATTTTTAAAACCAATTATATGCCTTATAATGGTAGAGATTTAAGATTGGGGTTCCCTGGAATAGAAAAATTTCCCCAACATTTTAGTGGGCATTTTTTCCATGGATTCTTCAGGCAGAAAAATTAAATCAAACCTTTTTTCGTCGATCTAACGATTTTTGCTGGACAATTTCCTGGACTGATTTACCTTTTATTTTGCTATCCAGCCAGGATATAATATCTAAATATAAAAAAGGTCTTTTTTCATAAGGATCCAATTCTAATTGTTCCAATCTCTGTCTCAGGCTAAGGAATTCTTCTTTAATACCTGATGCCTGTATTCTTGGAAGTTTTCTTATAAATCTGAAAATCTCTCTGTGTACGGCACTAAGTTCTTCCATTTTGCTTAAAAAGCGATAAACTGATTTAACCTGATATTCTACTAATTGCGCATTACCAAGTTCATAATGAGCAATTAAACTTAAAATTCGTGCGTAAATCTGTATGTCCGTTCTGTAATCTGAATTTTTCTCATTTAAAATATAGTTTAAATAAGTAATGGCATTTTTATTTTCACCTGCCCCAAAATATAAACAGGCAATTCTATAATAAAAAACCATGATTCGGTGATTATCCCAATTGTACTGATCACTCTCTATAAGCTCCATTAATTCAGGGATAATCTGAATACCTTCAGTAAAACTACCCTCCAGAAAATGCTTTTTAATGAGATGATTGTATTTAAAAAGGTAGTAATTACCTTCCATATTCATCTCCTTTTCAAGTTGGTAAAAATCTGGGAAAACTAATAATTTTTTCAGTACTTCACAATATTTATCATATTGCCACATGTTAAATAATGCGGTTAATAAGTTATGAAGACCTTTTAAATATAATATGCCATGAATGAGAATAATTTCCTCGTTTTTTTCAAAAATAGAGACCCATCTGGAGGCATATTTGTAGCAATAAGGAAAATCTTGTGTCATGTGATAAAACCAAACATGAGCCTGGTCGTGATAAATCTTTGACATAAAATCAAGTTCCACATAAGGAACGTTAGGTAATTTTGCATTAAAAAATAGTTTGACCATTTCATAATCTTTAAAATTACGAACGAATCCTATTTTCAAATAAAGACCGTATAGTTGGAGGGAAAGATTTGAAAATTGATGATTATTTTTGATAACCTTTAATAATTCAATGGTTTCATTCGTAATGATATCAGCTCTTCCCTCAATACTTCTGGTAATATATTGTCCCTCGATATGTTTTTCAAACTCAAGAATTTCAAGCGATAAGGAGCTAAACTCGGCTTGTTTTGCTTTTAATTTGGCCTTATCCAACATATCGAGCGCCTGTCTGTAAAGACCTTTATTATACAAGACACGCGCACAATCCAATAATTCTCTGATGTGTATATCCAGAGAACTCTTTGTGCTTAGTAATCTAAGGCTGGTAAGTAATTGTTTATAAAGGTGGGCTTTCAGATTAGAAAGCTGTGTTTTTTTAATTTCTGTTATTTTTTTTAAAATATGGTCCTCGTCATATTCACCCTTTTTTTCAAGAAAATCAAATAGTTGAAGGAATAAAATATCTTCT
The DNA here is from genome assembly GCA_044352635.1 of Saprospiraceae bacterium. Lineage (GTDB taxonomy): Bacteria > Bacteroidota > Bacteroidia > Chitinophagales > Saprospiraceae > BJGN01. Next base: position 2,823 of record JBILDL010000093.1, read on the forward strand.
GAATTTTGATTGCGTTTGACAAACAAGCGAAAATGTCGTTTTTCTGCTCTGGACAGTGAATTAATCAAGGTCACGAGATCATCAGTTTTTTGTTTGGGCATTGTAGAATTTATTTTTACAATTTACACAATTTCAAATTATTAATCACTATTTTGCTCTTTGTTGAGGTGTATTAAAATAGATTATTGAACCTATAACGGCCAAAGAGGTTAGGTAAATTTACGTTCTGCAAACATACAAAATACTACGCACATGGATAATCGTATATATATCTTCGATACCACACTTCGGGATGGGGAACAAGTTCCCGGTTGTAAACTTAATACAAATCAAAAAATTGATATTGCATTAGAGCTCGAAAGATTAGGTGTCGATGTCATTGAGGCGGGCTTTCCCATTTCGAGTCCTGGCGATTTTGCCTCTGTGGAGGCAATTAGTAAAGCTGTTTCCTACCCAGTTGTTTGTGGTCTTACCCGAGCGGTTGAAAAAGATATCAAAGTGGCGGCTGAATCCTTAAAATATGCAAAAAGACCAAGGATTCACACAGGGATTGGCACCTCTGACTCTCATATTATCCATAAGTTCAATACCACAAGAGAAAAAATAATTGAAAGAGCGGTATCGGCGGTAAAATATGCCAAAACCTTTGTTGAGGATGTTGAATTTTATGCAGAAGATGCTGGAAGAACGGATAATGTATTTTTAGCGGAAGTCATTGAAGCCGTTTTAAAAGCTGGAGCCACCGTTTTAAATATTCCTGATACCACCGGATATTGCCTTCCTGAGGAGTATGGTCAAAAAATAGCATACCTCCGTGATAATGTTCCCGGAATTGAAAAAGCCATTCTTTCCACTCATTGTCATAATGATCTGGGATTGGCTACTGCTAACTCCATTGCAGGTGTTTTAAATGGCGCCAGACAAATAGAATGCACCATTAATGGTATTGGTGAAAGAGCAGGTAATACCGCACTGGAAGAGGTAGTTATGATTATGAAACAACACCCCTATCTCAATTTGATTACGGGTATTGAAACAAAATTATTAAATCCGATAAGTCATTTGGTCAGGGACAAAATGGGTATGCCGGTGCAACCCAATAAAGCCATTGTGGGCGATAATGCTTTTGCTCATTCATCGGGCATTCACCAAGATGGTGTTATAAAGCAAAGAGATACTTATGAAATCATGGATCCTCGTGATGTCGGTGTAGATACCTCAAAAATTGTTCTTACAGCAAGAAGTGGCAGAGCAGCTATTGCTTATAGATTCAAACAAATTGGGTTTGACCTGACGAAAGATGAACTGGATTTGGTTTATTCTTTATTTTTGTCTGTTGCCGACGCTCAAAAAGAGGTAATAAACGAAGATTTGGAAAAATTAATAGCAAAAGTAAGAGTAAATTCACCTGTTTAAATAAAAAACGTTCTATCATGGCTAAAACCCTGTTTGACAAAATCTGGGATAATCACGTAGTAAATACCGTAGAAGGTGGAACAGCGGTATTATATATTGATCGTCATTTTATACATGAAGTTACCAGCCCTCAGGCATTTGACGGCCTGGCTTCCAGAAATATACCTGTTTTCAGGACGGCTCAGACGATTGCCACTGCAGATCATAATGTTCCAACACAAAATCAACATTTACCTATTAGCGAACCATTATCTAAGTTTCAGGTAGATAAATTGATTGAGAACTGTGATAAATATGGTGTTTCTCTATATGGTTTAGGTCACCCCTATCAAGGTATAGTGCACGTTATAGGCCCGGAATTGGGTATAACTCAACCAGGAATGACCATAGTGTGCGGCGATTCTCACACTTCTACCCACGGCGCATTCGGTTGTATAGCCTTTGGCATCGGAACCAGCCAGGTAGAACAAGTACTTGCTTCTCAATGTCTTTTACAACTGAAGCCAAAGCAAATGCGCATCAATGTCGAAGGTACCCTTCACCAGGGCGTAACGGCAAAAGATGTCATTTTGTATATTATATCAAAACTTACTACCAGCGGTGGAACAGGTTATTTTGTTGAATATGCAGGAAGTACTATCAGGAATCTCTCTATGGAGGGTCGGATGACGATCTGTAATATGAGCATTGAAATGGGCGCAAAAGGTGGCCTGATAGCCCCTGATGAAAAAACGTTTGACTATGTAAATGGTAAAAAATACGCCCCAAAAGATGCCGCATTTGACCAGGCAGTAAGCTATTGGAAAACGCTGCCTACCGATGAGGATGCCTCCTTTGATGTAGAATTTACTTTCCAGGCAAGCGATATCATGCCCATGGTAACTTACGGAACAAATCCGGGTATGGGTATGGGTGTTAGACAATCTATTCCAGAACCTTTAGATCCGGCTAATAGAAATAGTTTCGATAAGTCATTATCCTACATGGGTTTACATGCCGGAGAATCTCTTTTGGGAAAAGAAATTCAACATGTTTTCATCGGTAGCTGTACCAACTCAAGAATGGAAGATTTGCGATTGGTTGCTGACTATGTGAAAGGAAAACAAAAAGCGCCGCATGTAAAGGCTATGATTGTGCCAGGCTCAAAACAGGTCGAGGCACAAGTTATTTCGGAAGGTCTTGATCTTGTTTTTAAAACAGCTGGCTTTGATTTTAGAGAACCTGGCTGTTCTGCCTGCCTTGGTATGAATGAAGATAAAATTCCAGCGAATGAATATTGTGTTTCTACCTCTAATCGTAATTTTGAAGGACGACAGGGACCAGGTGCGCGCACTATTTTGACTAGTCCATTAATGGCCGCAGCCGCCGCGATTAATGGGAAAATTATTGACGTAAGCCTCGATTAAACCAGCCTAATTTTACTCATGGAAAAATTTACTCTATTACAATCTACTGCCGTTCCTCTTCCTATTGAGGATATTGATACCGACCAGATTATTCCCGCCAGATTTCTAAAAGCAACTACACGCGAAGGCTTTGGAGATAATTTATTTAGAGATTGGCGGTATCATCCCGACGGTAGTCAAAAATCTGATTTTATTTTAAATAACCCTATTTATAAAGGTGCCATTCTCGTGGCAGGTAGAAATTTTGGTTGTGGATCCAGTCGTGAACACGCTGCCTGGGCCATAGCTGATTATGGATTCAAAGCGGTGGTATCAAGTTTTTTTGCTGATATTTTTAAAGGCAATGCACTAAATAACGGTCTCCTTCCCGTTACGGTATCTGATAGTTTTTTACATAAAATATTTGAGGCGATTGAAAATGACCCCAATGCCGTACTTGAAATAAATCTAGAAATCCAATCTATTTCCATTTCAAATAGTTCAGATGTAGAATATTTTGAAATGGATCCTTACAAAAAAATATGTCTATTGAATGGTTACGATGATATTGACTTTCTGTTGAGTCAAAAAGCAATCATAAGTACCTTTGAAGAAAACAACCGCTACCCTTTTAATCCAATAAACTAACTATGGAAAAGAATATAGCCGTTCTCTCCGGTGATGGCATCGGCCCGGAAGTCATTGAACAAGCCTTAAAGGTGTTATCTGCCATTGAAACAAAATTTAATCATACGTTCCATACTCAATTTGCTTTGGTTGGCGCCATAGCCATAGATAAAACCGGAAATCCACTTCCCGAAGAAACGCTTGACATCTGTTTACAAAGTGATGCAGTGCTTTTTGGTGCTATTGGTGATCCAAAGTATGACAACGACCCCAGTGCTCCCGTGAGACCAGAACAGGGCCTGCTTAAGCTCAGGAAAAGTTTAGGTTTATTTGCCAATGTCAGACCCGTTACCACCTATCCAACACTTTTGTCTTTGTCTCCTTTAAAGGAAGAAAAAATTAAAGGCGTAGATTTTGTTATTTATCGTGAATTGACCGGGGGTATTTATTTTGGTGAAAAAGGTAGAAAGGATGATACGGCTTATGATCACTGCGTTTATTCCAGGGAGGAAATCGCCAGAATTACCATCTTAGCCTTTGATGCTGCGAGACTTAGACGAAAAAAAGTAACCCTGGTAGATAAAGCCAATGTATTAGAAACGTCAAGACTCTGGCGCGATGAAGTAAAGCGTATTTCAGCCCAATATCCCGATGTGGAACTTGATTTTCTATTTGTGGATAATGCCGCCATGCAAATCATTCAGTTTCCCTCTCAATTTGATGTTATGCTCACTGAAAACATGTTCGGTGACATACTAAGTGATGAAGCAAGTGTTATTACAGGTTCTATGGGATTATTACCTTCCGCTTCAGTCGGTGCAAAAACATCGCTGTATGAACCCATTCACGGATCTTATCCTCAGGCGACAGGCTTAGATATTGCAAATCCTATGGCAACCATTTTATCTGCGGCTATGATGTTAGATTCATTTAATCTGCATACAGAGGCTGAAGTTATCAGGGAAAGTGTTAAAAACCTATTGGAAAGTGGTTATGGCACCGCAGAATTGCAATTGCCCCATTCTTGTAAATGTTCCGAAATTGGTGATTATATAGCCGCAAAAATATTGGCTATATAATTTTATCCTCCTTCTTACCATTTTCCAGTTGTTTGTTTTGAACGACTTTTCATCTTTTGCGTTTAAAGATTAAAATACCGTTTTATGGAAAACGATTC
>JBILDL010000094.1:0-7423 GCA_044352635.1 Saprospiraceae bacterium
GCAATTTTCAAGTTGAAACTGGGAAATAAAAGTCAATCTGAAGAGTCGAAGTCCTATTCATTAGGCAGTTCACAGGAAAGTAATCCTCTCGGAGCTATCATTTTGTTTAATGGTCAGGAAGCGCTGAATGTGGGCGTTCCGTTTGGACAGAGTGTTGAAGTAATAATGACTGTGTACAGGGGACCAGAAGCATTTACTTATGAAAATTTATCCGTAAGTCTTTTTTCAGATTGTGAATCTGATCGTGCAGGTACTTTAAATCTTGATGTTGATCCAGAATTTAACGAGGATATGGAATTTGATGTCTATTTCCTTGAACCTTGCAGCCCCATTGATATTGGTTTTCCTTTGCAAAACTGGGTTTTAACACCTAATTCTGGTGATACCATGCTCATTACCCTAAATGAGTTTAAACGGGATGATCCTGATCTTGAATTGATTAGAGTACAATATCGCCGGAAACAAGGGGATGGTGCCTGGATAAATATTGCTGAGGTGCTGAAAGCAGATTTAGACAATGATGTCTTTAAGATCGTTAAATGGGGTACCGTTGGGCTTAAAGATGGAGAATATGAAATTAGAGCGCTTACTCAATGTATTGGGGGCTTGAATGCAGGAATTTCTACTGTAATTTTAGGTAGGTTTGAACGACAGGCTCCTGAAATTTTCGGAACGCCTGAGCCAATTGACGGCGTTTTTTCCATAGGGGACGAAATTAGCATCACTTTTAATGAACAGATAAAGTGTGATGGCTTAATTAAGGCAGATGTTTTTAACAATAATAATGTTGGACTTTATGATTTATTAACGGGCACTCTCATAGATGCTATCATTTCATGTAGTAAAGACAAAATTATTATTACACCTAATGTTCCAAATAAATTTATTGAAAATAAGACACTACAGGTCAGGGTAAATGATATTGCAGATTTGGCAGGTAATATGTTCCTTGGAAAAAAATGGGAATTCTTTGTAGATAGAAATCCTGTACAATGGAGTGAAGATCAGGTAAATGTAATTAAGTTGGAAGAGGAAACGGTCACGGTTACCCGTAAATTGGTAAATAGTGGCGGTCAACCTCAGAACTATGAATTGAAGGGTCTTCCCAGTTGGGTCAAAGTGCTGCCAATAATTGGTACGCTACAACCTGGTGCTTTTCAATTAGTCACCTTTGAATTTGATAATTCCACAGCGCTTGGACAATACAGAGATACTATTTTTGCAGAAAGCGCACAAGGCTCTGAACCTATTTATCTCGATTTTAGAGTGGTATGTCCTGACCCAGCCTGGAATTTAAATCGGGAAGGTTATAGTTTCTCAATGAATATGACCCTTGAACTCAATATTGATGGAACGGTATCAAATGATCCAAAGGATATTGTGGCTGCTTTTATTGGTAGGGAGTTGCGTGGTCTTGGCCGTGTTCAATATAATCAGGAGCTTAAAAAACACCTTGTTTTTATGACTGTTTATAGCAATGTGTCAGCAGGTGATACCGTGAAATTTCAAGTTTGGGATGCTTCAGCTTGCAAATTATTTGGTAAAACAGTAGAAACTTTTAAATTTGAACCGGATGGTTTGGTAGGTTCACCCCTTCAACCTCAAATATTACGAACCAATAATTTATTATTGGTTAAGATACCCATACAAATTGGGTGGAATTGGATTTCCTATAATGTAGGATTACCAGATTCTACCGTTAATAAGGCCTTGGAATCAATTAGAAATCCTAAAGGAGCATTAATCAAAGGTCAAACCGCATTTAGTTCTTATTCAAGTTCTTTGTCTTCATGGGCGGGTAGTCTTAGAAGTTTATCCCATCTGTCCATGTATCAATACCAATCTACCGCTATCGATTCCCTCCTTTTATTGGGTTCACCTCTTGATCCAACTACCCCAATCCCAGTGGTTAGTGGCTGGAACTGGATTGGATTTTTACCCCAAAGGGGCATGCCAGTTACCACTGCCTTAGCTTCCATAAAGCCTCAAAATGGCGATTTAGTCAAAGGGCAGTTCACTTTTGCCCAATATGTTTCAGGGGTTGGGTGGTTAGGTAATCTGACTTTTATGAGTTCACCAAATGGCTATCTTTTAAAATTAAGCAACCCTGGCACACTTGTTTATCCAAAAACTACGGGGAATAACCTGCAAAATAACAGGGTCGAGAAAGCTAAATTGCCTTTAGCTCTGGGCGTTCCAAGTCATTTCAATTATTGGGAAGTTAGTCCGGAAGGTTATGAACAAAGTATGAATATTATAGCTTTGGTTGAGCGTTCTGGAGAAGCAAATATTCTTGAAGAAGGCGATGAATTAGGTGCTTTTTACAAAGACGAACTTCGAGGTAGTAGTAAAGTGATTTATGTGGAAGCACTTGATGCTTATCTTGTTTTTCTAACCGTGTTTTCAAACATTGATGGCCAATCCATTAAATTTAAATATTTCGATGCTTCGGAATCAAAGGTTTTTGAACTAAAAGAATTGGTTCTTTTTAAGAATAATACCATTGCTGGACTTGTTGAAAAGCCCCATATTTTTACTATATCTACACCTACAGCATTAACAAATCTCTCAAGAGAAAATCAACAAATTGAGGTGTATCCTAATCCAGCTGGAGAAATGGCATTTATTCAAATTAACTTAGAGGATAAAGAAGCACTTTCAATTCAAGTAACAGATGCTTTTGGACGGGAAGTCTGGCAGACTGACTTTGATGGTAATATAGGGGCCAATAAGATAGAATGGAAGATAACTTCAGATATACCTTCTGGGTGGTATGTTATAACAGTAAAAGGAAAAAACGGACTGAGGATTTCAAAAATTGAAGTACTCAGATAAATTTTATGGATGCCTGTCGCTTTGAGGTAGGCATCCCAAAAATTATCTCTTTAAACCTATTGATTGGATGAAATGAGAATAAGTATAATTTTTTTGATGCAAATTTGGTTTATAACAAGTTATGGACAGAATTTCTTGTTCCAGAATCAAAGTTTTTTCAAGCCATACCTAACAAATCCTGCATTAGCAGGTAGCCAAGGGAATGGAAATGTGGGTGTTATTTATAAAAAACAATTGGTTGATTTTGAAAATAGTCCTAATTCTCAGGCTATTTCTATAGATTATCCATTTTTGCGAAATACCACAGGCTTAGGTTTCAATTTTTTTAAAGATGAGAATGGACCAAGTTCTTTTATGGGTTTTGAATCTACTTTTGCCTATCATATTCTTACCACTAAAAAAAATGCAGAAAAACCATCAGGATTTTCCTTTGGACTTTCAGCTAACATGAACCAATTTAGTATGGATAGACAATATCTCATAGGGGAAGGTTCTGATGATGCCATTTTCAATGATGATACCAAATTCAATGACATAAGTCCAAATGTAAATGTTGGATTTAATTTTTTCTCTGAAGGTTTTAATCTGGGTGTTTCGGTTTACAACTTGATGTCGTGGGAAAATACAGTTTATAGGGAAGAAAATGATCTGCAACGTGCATTTACCGTGTTCATTTCGACAGGAATGGAATGGAAAGTGAAGGAAAACTGGCTAATTCGCCCAGCTATGTTAATCAGAACGCAGAAAAATGCAGATTTTCAATTGGATATTTTGAGTGAAATCAGATATGTTTCAAATAAGGGTTCTAGTTTCAGTCTAACGCCATTCAGTAGAAGTTTCACTTATCGAACTATATCAGGAAATCAATCAGTGGGGTTAAATGCCCTCATTTCAAAACATCCCTTTTCACTGGGATACCAATTTGATTTTCCTGTTTCTGGAAATAATGCCTATGCTGGCGATCATATCTTTTTCATTGCCTACCAATTAAGTGCAAAACCAAAAGTTGCCAATAAAAAATCTTGATTTTATAGCGCGATACCTTGCATTATAGATTTAGGTAATTTCCAGTTTTATTGAGGAAAATCACAAATACTAATAATTTATCAAAGTCTTTTTTTTTAATCGATACCTAAAAGGCATAATATAAATTGTTATTAATTAAGATGTTGTAATAAAATAAATTTATTTCATTGCAATGACGCAATTTATTTGAAAATTTATAAATTTATATTCGTATTTTATTAGTAAATTCAAACTTTTTAATCTTTAAAATTAGGAATTAGTTAATAAAATGGATTATTATTAAAATAATCCTTTAAGATATTTTATGTACTCCTGGGTTTACACTATATTTTGCGGCTTGTTATTGTTTAACGGACTTTCACTACTTTCGAGGAAAGTGGCAGTAAATTTTAAATTTCTTGGTTTATTTTATATTTTTTTTGCATTTCAATTATTTGTAACTCATTTCAGGGTGGGAGGTACGATGTATTCATTACCTCATTTTTTTAAAACAGGATCTTTAGTCGGGTACTTATATGGCCCTATATTTTATTTTTTTTTGTATGCCACGGTTAATGGAGACTTTAAGCCAAGATACAAGCATTTAATTCACTTGATTCCATTTATTCTTCATTTTTTTGAACTGCTTCCATTTTTTCTACTTTCAGCGGAGGAAAAGCGAATGCTCTATTCAAAACATCCTCAAACCTATTTCATGGATGTGGATTGGGGGTACTTTTCCCAAAGAACCCATACCATTTTCAAGTGTATCTTGATTATTTCTTATTCTATTTTAGGATATAAGTTGATTTTACCATTTCTAAAAGATATAAAACATAGTGATATACCACAGAATAGGCTTTTCGGTTTATTTTTAAAATGGTCAACAAGACTTTTACTTGTTACATCGATATTAATACTAGTTACTTATGCTCTTTATTGGTTATTCCCACTAAATTTTCAGTTATTAGGTCATTATACCTTTTTTGTAAGTGCGGTATTTGGCGCTTTATTTTTAATGCTTTTTCCCGAGATTATAGGCTGGCGAATTATTTCTTTTGCGAAAGAGCCGGGCATAGACGCATCTGAAGATAAATTTATCTTAAACAAAACGGATGATTTATCCATAAAAATTAATGAGGCGTTTACAAAGGTAATGGAAGAGAATTATACAAATCCCGACCTTGATATAGCAAAAATGGCACAACTGCTTTTTATGAGTGAGCGTACTTTGTATAGGAAAGTAAAAGATGTAATGGGAAATTCTCCAAATGAGGTTTTACTTAGTTTTCGTCTAAAAAAAGCTTATGAAGCCATTCAAGTTCAACCGAACAAACCATTGGGGCTAATAATAAAAGAAAATGGATTTTTGACCAACGGTTATTTCTCCCGTTGTTTCAAGAAAAATCATGGAATTTTACCCAGCGATTTCCAAAGAGATTGTAGATTGAGTAGTTCTCCAGATAAGATTTAGTGTTCAATACTGCCATTTCTTAGCACCAATGCTGCCAATTCTTTTTTGAAGCTATTTTTACCCTTCACTTTATTTGATATTTAGCATTCAAATAAATAGACAGATTCATTTGAAAGTCAATGAATTTTCATTAAATAATTATTATTTAGGTTTATACAAATGGCTATGAGTAGAACGCTAAGTATAGTATCTGACAGATAATTTATTTTTAATTTTTCCAAATAGAAAAATATGCGTTTTGTTAAATTTAATGGCAGGGTTCTTGTACTATTTATAGGTGTTTTTCTCTTTTCGGAGTTAATTATTGCACAAAAACCAGGTTGGGTACTACCTAATCCAGCCTTATATAGTTTTAACACTAGTGTCACCGCTGTGATAAGATTTGATGGGCAAATTTCAGCTTCATTAGAGGACACTATTGCCTTTTTTGTAGGGTCTCAAATAAGAGGTATTTCAATTCCCACTAAAATTGGAAATGATATTCGACATTACGGAACCGTTTATTCCTCTTTGACCGCTGAAGCCATCAGCATAAAAATTTATCATGCTCTTTCAAATAAAGTCTATGAAGTTAAGGATAGTTTGCCGTTTGTTGCCCAAGCCCCAATAGGGGATTATGAAAATCCTTATGAAGTTACTTTATTTAGTAGTGGAGATGCACCGATTTCTATTGATTCAATAGAGGAAAAATTTACCCTTGAAAATATTTCATTTGATACCATTGATTTGCAACTAATATTAAATCAACCTGATGATGATTCTGTATCGTGGACTGTTACGCCTCACCCTGATTTTTTAACTGTCATCACAGAAAATAGGCTGGTAATTTCTCCAAGGGCTGGATTTATTGGTTCTGGTTTGATTGAAATCAAAGCCGTTGAACAAACCATCAATGCTAACAATGCAATACAACAAATAAAATTAAATGTTTTGAAAGTACCTGTTCGACCATCTTGGGATAGTATTCCTGGACAGGGAATTATAAAAGGAAACGTTTTTAAAACTTTTTCTCTTCCGGATTTTGAAAATAAGTATCAAGGGGATTGTCTGTCTTTTGAATATATACCTATTTTACCTAAAACAAATCAACCTGACACCATGCCAGTATGGAACGTCCAACAGACTTTCTTAAATAGCATGACCTTTATTGCAAAATCCATTTATACGCCAATTCTGCCATTTAATCACCCAGATGATAGGTTGGCAGCTTTTATAGATGGTGAGTTAAGAGGAGTTGCTGAACCTCAGGTTATTAATGGTCAGGTTTTATATTTTTTAGGTGTTGGGAGTCAGCAATCCGTTGGGATAATTTCCTTTCATTTTTATAGTGGAGCACTCAAAAGATTATTTATTTCCCCAATAAAAACACCTTATATCGCCTCTGCTGTTCGTGGAAGCGTTGAAATCCCTTTTGATATAAATCTTTCTCCTATACAGCCAGTAATCGATAGCAACAACTTGGTTCAACTTCAGATTGTAGATACAGCATGGGGAGGTAAAATGGATTTTCAATTTATCGCAAGGGATTGCAGTATGCCAAAGCTGAGTGTTGCTTCACAATCATTATTAGCTTCTTCTACCTTTGTCACTTTCTGTGTCACTAATAATAATGCTGATTTATTTACATTTTATAAGGATGAGGATGGGGATGGATTTGGTAATCCTGCTCTCAGTCAGACTATTTGTGACGCAAATTTACCCCCAAATTATGTGATGAATAAACTGGATTGTGATGACAGGGATGATGCGATAAAACCGTATCCTACGGTGGCAAAGATTCAGGATTTCACCCTTTGTAATGGCATTTTATCAGATACGATTACTTTAAAAAGAGGAGTAAACGGGCTTAATTCACTATCGAGTAAAACCATTTTCAAATGGACAAACAATAACTCTACCATCGGACTCGGGGCGTCGGGTAGCGGGAATATCGCGCCTTTCCTGACAGTGAATGCTAAAAATGTAGCAGACAGCGCTCGGATTATAGTTACCCCTGAAATAAACGGATGTATTGGCCTAAGTGATACCTTTTTACTTTATGTAAAAACGGAAAAACTGGTAACCTATTATAAAGATTTAGATGGTGATGGGTTTGGTGATGCTACCGAC
>JBILDL010000095.1:0-7416 GCA_044352635.1 Saprospiraceae bacterium
TTTATCGAAAAATATATTTAAAATCTCATGTCCTGCAAGAAATACAGGCTTGTCACCATAAGTGGGTGGTATAACGGGAATATTTAGCGCAGCGTGGACCGATGAGCTAAATAAATCGGTATGAAATGTTTCGTTTGACCAATTTTCAATGTGAGAGATCCAACTACGCAAAGGGCTTAGAATAGCAGTCGGTAAAGACAGAGAATCATTTCTCAGAGACTTTGCCAAATGCAACATTTCGCCTATAGAAGGGTAGATAAGTGATTTTAGGTTTTTTAACACTGCCTCTGCTTGAGGAGTGTGTTTTGCCAATTCGATGAATATATTTTCCAGCGCAGCTAATTCCTTATTAAAAGGTTCTCTTAATTTTTTCCAGGCGCTTTCTTTCGCTTTTTTAACCTGTGCTTTTGCTTCTTCCTTTATTTGAAGAATTTCCTGAGAAGAAGCAAACCCTTCGTCAATCATCCACTTTTCCATGGAGGCGATACAATCCATCTCCTTTTCCCAAGCTAATCTTTCTGCCGATTTGTACCTTTCGTGAGAACCCGAAGTAGAATGTCCCTGAGGTTGTGTACATTCCTGAATATGAAAAAGAGCAGGTTGATGTTCATTTCTGACTTTATCAATACCTGATTGATATATGTCCACCAGATTGGCGTAATCCCAGGCCTTTGCCGTATAAATTTGAATTCCAGGTTGATTTTCATCAGCTTGTAACCCGGCAAGCGCCTCAGAAATACTTGCTTTAGCAGTTTGCAGGGTTACAGGAACAGAAATTCCGTATCCATCATCCCACACAGAAACTGCGAGGGGGACTTGTAAAACGGCAGAGGCATTCATCGTCTCCCAAAATACTCCTTCAGACGTTGATGCTTCGCCAATGGTAACAAAACAAACCTCATTACCTTTATTAGAAAATTTATTTTTATCGGGAACCGAGTTGGTTCTATATTTTTTAGAGGCAAAAGCTAAGCCTAATGCTCTGGCCATTTGCCCCCCTGTACATGATACATCCGCCGCAGAATTATACTGATCCATCTGATTTATCCACTCACCTTTGGAAGAATCAATCATAGGAGTAGCGAAATGACTATTCATTTGTCTTCCCTTTGAAAAAGGGTCGTTATAAGTATCCGCATAAAGTTGCGCTAAAATAGACTCTGGTGTAGCTAATCCCAAAGCAAGCATCAAGGTTTGATCTCTGTAGTATCCGGACCGCCAATCTCCTTTTTTAAAAACACGCGCCAAGGCTACCTGGGGAACTTCTTTACCATCGGCCGAAACGCCGAATTTTGCTTTACCGGTAAGAACTTCTTTCCGTACTAATACACTTAATTCTCTGCTAATGCAGCAAATTCTGAAGTCTGATAAGACCGTATCCTTAGTGTGTCCGGTATTTATCATATTTTCTTGCATAGAAAACTTATCAACCATAGCAAAGTGCTTATTTATTAGAGATTATAATGCTTTACTTATTAAGTGGTTATCTAAAATGATAATCTGCATGAGTTATCCCGATTGATTATTTGTGTCAAATATAGGTCTTTATTAGAACAAACTACTTCTTTCAACAAAACTATTCATTCAGTTATTAACTATCCATTAACCTTAGAGAAAGCTAAAAGTTTGATTTTTCACCTGTTTTGATTTATTTTTGTATTTTATTTTTAATTAATTTCAAAAAGTATTACGATGAAGCAGTTTGCATTTATGTTAACACTTAGTCTTATAAGTGTGTTTTCACTTCAAGCGCAATCCTCAACTAAGTCTGATGATGGAGCTAAAATTACTTTCGATAAAGAGGTTGTAGATTATGGTACCATTAAACAAGGTGCTGATCCGTTGCGTACTTTTAAGTTCAAAAATACGGGTGCAGGTCCTTTAGTGATTACTTCAGCAACTGGAAGTTGCGGTTGTACTGTCCCTACTTATCCTCAAGAGCCAATTTTACCAGGTTCTTCTGCTGAAATTAAAGTTAAATATGATACGCAGCGTATAGGTGCTTTCACGAAAACGGTTACTATCGTTACAAACGAAAAGACTAATAACACGCATACGTTAACTATAAAAGGTACAGTTGAAATGACTACTGAAAAGGAAGGTCTGCCAACAAAAGATTCCGGCGTTTTCAATAACGGAAAGAATTAATACTTTTTAATTCCTTGTTGAAAGGGGTATGGGATTTCTCATACCCCTTTTTCTTTGGGTACCCTTTCTTGTAACTTATTCCAAAATAAAGGGATTATTCTCGATATAAATCCGCCTGGTGCATTTTGTAAAATGGTTATCCCTATTTTTCTTTCAGGGTCTAAAGCAATTTCAGATCGGTATTGATTTACATTTCCACCGTGATAATATAAGGTGTTCTGTTTGAACTCTAAAATTCTCCAGCCAAAGCCGTAACTGGCTTTTTGCAATTTTCCCTCCCATGCGAAAAAGTTTGACTCGCAGGTACACATATTTATTTGTGGTTTGAAAATCTCATTCATAGTACTGTCTGAAACAACTAAGGTGCTCTTCGTTTGTAGCATTTGCATCCATTTTCCCATATCAGTTATACTTGCATTGACGCCCGCGGCCGGGCCAACAGAGTAGTAACGGGGAGACAAATTCGATCGTACGTATCCTCTTCTGTTTCTGGTGTGGGGAAAGGCAATACTGGGGCTATTTATTATACCAGCATAAGAACCAGAGCTCGTATTCATTCCTGCAGGGTCAAATATCCATTCTTGAAGTAGCTGGCTGTAACTTCTTTTAGTAACCGATTCGACCACATTGGCCAATAATCCATAAGTGACATTTTGATAATCATAGTAGCTTCCAGGGGAATGACGTAGAGGTACTTCTTTCAACTTCTGTACTATGAGATTTATATCTTGTTCCTGATCCAGCAAATTCGAGAAAGTGTGTCGTGGTAAACCCGTTGTATGGCTTAGCAAATGCCTGACGGTAAGATTTTCCGTAGCGGAATTACTGTGTAATTGAAAATTTGGGAGGTATTTCTTTACCGGATCGTCCCAATGGATAAATCCACGATCTACTAATTTCCCCACAATAAAGGGAGCAAATCCTTTAGATACGGAGGCTAGTCGAAATACAGAAAGGGTGTCTAATTTCTTCTTCGTGTTCAAATCGCTATAACCCCAAACCCTGTTTTCTACCACTTCTCCATCTTTAACAATAGAAATAGCCATGCCTGGTACCTGATTTAAAGCAAATAAGGAATCTATAGACACTAAAAATTCATCAACTAATAGATTAAATGCGGAATCAACCTGTGCTTTGGTAGGATTTACAGAAGAATAAGTGTTTTTTGAAAAAGATGGAATAAAGCCAGTAACCTTATTAAATGGAATTAACAAGACGATACCGATAACCAAAAAGCCCATTCCGGCAATAAATTTTGTCATATTTGAATAATTATATATTTGCAAGTATAGTAAACTTCCGTAATATGGTCAATATTGCGGATAAGTTTTAGTAGAAATGAAATTAATTGAATGCATCTTGTTATTTTTACAAAATGAATTTCTCTTCTAAACTTCTGGAAAATGCCGTTAAGGCTTTGTCAACCTTACCTGGAATTGGTAAGAAAACAGCGCTCCGATTGGCTCTTCACCTTATTAATCAACCTGAAGATCAGGTAGAAAGCTTTTCTCGTGCCATTGTTTCTATGAAAAAGGACATAAAACATTGCCAGGTTTGTTTCAATCTGTCTGATGATGTTATCTGCAGTATCTGCAGGGATCCATCGAGGGTGAAAAAACATATCTGTGTCGTGGAATCTGTTCGGGATGTAATGGCCATTGAGGATACGAATCAATTTAGGGGGACTTATCATGTGCTGGGTGGTATTATTTCTCCCTTAGAAGGTATTGGGCCGTCAGCCCTCAATATTGATGGTTTGGTCAGTAGGGTAGCCAATAATGAGGTGGAGGAAATTATTATGGCTATCAGCCCCACCATTGAAGGTGAAACTACTTTGTTTTATTTATCCAAACAATTACAATCTTATCAGGTAAAGATCTCTACTATTGCCAGAGGCGTTGCCTTTGGGGGCGAACTCGAATATGCAGATGAACTTACTTTAGGTCGTTCTATCATTTCCAGGGTTCCTTATTCATCTATTTCAGAAGATTAAAATGGACAACACCCCCTTTGCTCATTCTATTTCTATTGTTATTGTAAATTATAATGTTCGGTTTTTTTTAGAACAAGCCTTGAGATCTGTTTTTAAAGCTACGGCTAATCTGTCCATTCAAGTCTGGGTGGTAGATAATGCTTCTTCTGATGATTCCATGGACATGGTAAAACAAAAATTTCCATCGGTTCAAATCATTGAAAATAAAGATAATGTGGGTTTTGCCCGGGCAAATAATATGGCCTTAAGGCAATTAAATGCCGATTATGTCCTTCTTTTAAACCCAGATACCTTACTGGAGGAATCGACCCTCAGTAAATGTTTCCATTTTATGGAAAATAACCCGAAAGCGGGCGCTTTAGGGGTTAGGATGATAGATGGTACCGGAAATTTTCTCCCAGAATCAAAAAGGGGGATTCCTACACCATGGGTGGCATTTTGTAAAACTTTTGGACTCTCCGCGCTTTTTCCTTCGTCTAAACAATTCAATACCTATCATCTGGGATTTCTTTCAGAGTTTGAAACGTCTGAAGCTCCCGTGCTCTCAGGTGCTTTTATGTTTATCAGAATGGAGGCCTTACAAAAGGCTGGTCTGTTAGATGAAGATTTTTTTATGTATGGCGAGGATATTGATCTCTCTGTTAGGATCTTACAGGCTGGATTTAAGAATTATTATTTTCCAGAAACGACCATTATTCATTACAAAGGGGAGAGTACGAGAAAAGGAACCGTTAACTATGTCAGAATTTTTTACCAGGCTATGATTCTTTTTGCCGAAAAACACTTTGCTGGTAAAAATAGAAGATTATACGTTTTTTTGCTTCATACAGCCATTTATTTAAGAGCTTTTGGTACACTTGTCGGTAGTTTCTTTAAAAAAACAGGCCTTCCTTTGCTGGATGGTATGTTAACTTATCTGGGTTTAGTAATCCTCCAATTTTATTGGGGTTGGTACCGTTTCTCTGACGAAAATTACTACGATGAACGTTTTTTCGTCGTAAATGCTCCTCTTTATGTTGTTATTTGGATTACCATGTTATTTTTTAGTGGCGCGTATGACAAAAAAATAAGTCCAAAATCAATTCTTTCCAGTCTTTTAATAGGAAGTTTGATTATTGCAGCTGTTTATGGATTCTTTGAACCGGCTTATAGAAATTCCCGCGCTTTGATTGTTTTGGGTACTTTATGGAGTGCTGTATCTATTGTTGGCAGCAGATTTTTGTTGTTTCCCCATTTCCGACGGGACTTTTTTAAACAGGGTAAAAAGCGGTTTTTAATCGTAGGCTCATTAAATGAAGGGATGCGCACCCAAAAATTATTAGATGCTATAGGTTTTAACGCTTACGCCTTAGGTATCGTCTCTCCCTTTGAACTAAAAGCTGCCTCGTCTCAGTTCCTTGGTAATATAAATGACTTAGATGATATCTGCCGTATAAATCAAATCGATGATATTATATTTTGCTCCAAAGATGTAACCTCTACTCAAATCATGTATTGGATGAGTAAAATGGGCGGAAAGTACCAATTTCGTATCATGCAGGAGTCTAACGCCAGTATTATTAGTTCTTATTCTAAAAATGATCCGGGAGAATTATTTACTTACCGCATTCATTTAAATCTTGCCGATCCCCGTTTCCTAAAGCAGAAAAGAATATTCGACATCATTATTTGTTTTGTTTATTTAATATTGATTCCTTTTTTTATACTACTTCAACGAAAAAGTATCTCAAGAAGAATGGGAGAGTGGTTAGCCGTGTTGAAAGGTGAACGAACCTGGATAGGATACGGAAAAGAGACATTGCAAGACCAAAAGCAGAATCTACCATCAATTCCTGATGGCATTCTAACTCTCTCTGACATATCGTATGCTATAAATAAGAAAAACCCTTCGAAAGAAAAGGTACTGGGGGAAAATATTATTTACGCCCGACATTATACTTTTAATGCGGACGTAAATAAGATGTTTCAATATGTTTTTAGCCGTATTAAATAAATACGGCGAATAGGAATGGAATTATTGGGAAAGAAGTTGTTCTCCTCCAGCAGCTGCTCCACCGCCTGCAAGTACCGCGGCAACAATGCAAAGAACAAAAACCAAAGCAGCTAAAACAATGGTCGCCTTTTCAATAAAATCAGCCGATTTGGCAGCGCCAAATAGTTGATTTGCCTGTGCACCACCGAAAGTAGCATCAACGCCGCCACCTTTTGGATTCTGGATTAAGATAACAACCATTAACAAAAGGCTGACAAAGGCAATAAGAACAGTGATAAAGGTCATGCTAAATATTTTTTAAGTTTTCTATTTCGTTTGCAAATAACGCACTTTTTTTAGGAAATATCAAAATTAATCGCTCATAAACTTCAATGGCTTTGTCAATTTGATTTTGTTGTACTAAAATTTTTGCATACGTCTCACTTACTGGCATTGAATTTTCCTGAATACTGCGTTCCGCTTGTACCGAGGCCTCTTGTTCGGAATGTCTAAAATGATTTATGGAAACGGGAAGATGTTCAGGGAGACTTTTTTTATTTACAGGTATGTTTTTATTAGCAAAGGGTGTCCCGACGGATTCGTTCCATGAAGAAAATAAATCTTTCGATGCAGGAAGTAATACCTCTTCTTCCTGTTCTTGTAACTGAAAATAGGGTAGAAGCGGCGGTGTTTTTACAGGAATAGACGGGTCCGTTTTATTGTTTTCCGAAAAGGACTGCAACAAGTCAAATTTTTTGGATAAATGTTTTCGGTCTATACTGTACAGCGCAGCTGTTTGTAAATTTTTTTCATTTTCAAAATGATTTTCAAGCTGGCTTTTTTCCCATAGCATTTGCCTTATATTGGCGGCGTAGGGAAAATCATGCGCCAAGGTCTTTAGTTCCTGGTAGGAAACCATTCTTAACCGAAGGGGATTTTCAATACATGCGATGAATAAATCGATATTCATTATCAGTTCGTTTTCAGTAATATGCGAAAATATGTATTAATTTTCAAATGAATCAGATAAATATTTCACTAGTTTTGAAAGGGCTTGTTTTCTATGGCTGATTTTATTTTTTTGACTTTCTTCCATTTCACCTAAGGTTAATTGAGATCCATTAGGTTTAAATATAGCGTCATATCCAAATCCGCTGTTTCCAAGAGGTTCAAGACTGATTTCGCCCTCCAGAATCCCCTCAAAATAAGTTACTTTTCCGTTTTCATATAATGCTATGACCGTTCGAAAGCGCGCACGCCTATCTATTATTCCCTCAAGTAATTGTAGTAACTTTGTTTTATT
>JBILDL010000096.1:0-7398 GCA_044352635.1 Saprospiraceae bacterium
TATCATTTTTCCAATAAACGGATATGACAATAATAAGAAAGGCAATAATGGCAAATAGGGTATATTTTATAATTTTTTTCATAAACATTAAATTGTGTAACCTCCGTCTGCGGTAAAAACAGCCCCTGTAGAGTAGGATGAAGCCGAAGAAGCTAAGAAAAGAGCCAATGATGCTATCTCTTCCGGTGAACCAATTCTTGCCAATGGTAATTGATGTAGCATCATTTTCATGATTTTATCATTTGTCCATAAAGCTTCGCTAAATTTGGTTTGTATCAATCCCGGGCATATAGTATTGACTCTGACATTATGTTGTCCCCATTCTTTAGCCATAACTTTTGATAAAGAGATCAAAGCAGCTTTACTCACGCTGTAGATACCTAATCCTGGCTCGGGTCTTAATCCACCAATACTACTTATATTAATTATCACACCGCCCCCTCTTGCTTTGAAACTGGGTAATACCATTTTTGATAAATCAAAAGGACCTCTTAAATTAACCGACATGATTTTATCGAACGCCCAACTTTCTGTTTGTTCTACAGGTCCAAAAACTGGATTTGATGCTGAATTATTCACTAAGATATCTACCGCTCCGAAGGTTTGGAGCGTAAAATCTACCAAGGCCTGATTATCACTTTCAACGCCATTATTGCTGGCAAAATATTGACAATCAATACCTAAATCAACTAATTTTTGTGTACTAAGAATTAGTGCTTCTTGTTTTCTTCCTGAAATGACTATTTTTGCACCAGCTAATCCTAATTTTTCGGCTATGGATTCACCGATACCACGGCTTGCACCTGTTACAATGGCAACCTTGCCTGAAAGATCAAATAATGTTTCTGACATTTTTTAATCCTAAAGATAAGGGTTGGAACGTTAGTTTAACCTATAAGTGCAATTTTTCTTTGCGTGCCAGAAGGGTTTCTTCAGATTCTTCGTGGATTGGGTCGGGTACGCAACAATCAACTGGACAGACTGCCGCACATTGGGGTTCTTCATGAAAGCCAACGCATTCAGTACATTTATCAGATACGATATAATAATAATCATCTGATACGGGAGTATTTTTATCTAAAGCAGAAATAACTTCTCCATTTTCTAAGGTAAACTGACCTGAAAGGGTTGTTCCATCAGCAATAGCCCATTCCATTCCACCTTCATAAATAGCATTATTGGGGCATTCTGGTTCACAAGCCCCGCAATTAATGCATTCATCTGTTATCATAATCGCCATAAAAGCAAAATTAATATATACTAAAAATAATTTCTGCAAATATACTTTACATTATCATAATTACAAACGTCTGAACTTAAATTGGGTTTTGTCAATTCCTAAAGATATTTTTGTAGCTTGAAAAATCATTATTTTATGGCGAAATCAGAAAATACAAAGGAAACTCCCCTTATGGCCCAATACTTTAAAGTGAAGGCCAGGCATCCCGATGCTATTTTGCTTTTTCGAGTAGGTGATTTCTACGAAACTTTTGGAGATGACGCCATTAAAACTGCCTCTGTTTTAGGTATTGTACTTACAAATAGAAATAATGGGGGTAGTGAAGTACCTTTAGCAGGTTTTCCCTTTCATTCATTAGATGTTTACTTACCGCGATTAGTTAAAGGAGGCTATCGGGTGGCTATTTGTGAGCAACTTGAAAAACCTGATCCTCAGAAAAAGATTGTAAAAAGGGGAGTAACTGAAATTATTACCCCGGGGGTTACTCTGGAACATTCATTGTTGGATACCAAAAAAAATAATTTTCTTGCAGCCATTCATTTCACAAAAAAGGATGAAATTGGCATTGCTTTTTTAGATATTTCAACGGGTGAATTTTTATTATCTGAAGGTGATTTTCCTAATGCAGATAAATTAATCAGAAGCCTTAATCCTTCTGAAATTATTTTAGGAAAGGATAAAAAATCATTTGCTGAGAAGGAATGGGGAGGGTCATTTTATTTAACCTGGCTCGATGAATGGGTATGTACTTATGATTACGGAAGAGAAAGGTTGCTAAATCATTTCGAAGTGCTCAATTTAAAAGGTTTTGGCATCGAGGATCTATCTTTAGGTCAGGTAGCTGCCGGAGCTATTCTTCATTATTTGGAGACGACCGAAAATAGACAGCTGAAACATATTTCGACCATAAATAGAATACAACCCGAAAATTTTGTCTGGCTGGATCGTTTTACTGTAAGAAATTTGGAACTTATTTATTCTCCTCATGAGTCTGGTACCTCTCTTCTCGATGTTTTAGATAATACCGTTTCTCCAATGGGTTCACGGTTGTTAAAAAAATGGGTGGTTTTGCCGTTGCGAAATCAATCGGAAATTGAAGCAAGATTATCTGTCGTTTCCTGGTTTTACGAAAATATGGAAGTAGGCGAAGATATTTCCAGATTATTAATCAAATTAGGGGATATTGAAAGATTAATTTCCAGGGTACCTATGGGTAAAATTAATCCCAGGGAGGTAAATCAATTAAGAAAATCGTTATCGGCCATTCAACCGTTAAAGGATTTACTTTTCTCTTCAAAAATAGATACACTTATTCAATTGGCTGAATCGTTGAATCCTTGCGATTCTTTAGCGGATAGAATTAGTAAACAAATAGTGGATGATCCGCCTGTAAATATGTACAAGGGTGGAGTAATAGCTAATGGCTTTTCCCCCGACCTGGATCAATGGCGGTTCATTATTAATAATAGTAAAGATTTATTATTGAATCTTCAGCAGAAGGAAATTGAAAGATCTGGCATTCAAAGTTTAAAGATAGGATATAATTCAGTTTTTGGTTATTATTTGGAAGTAACTAATAAACACAAAGATTCGACGCCTGCGGACTGGATTAGAAAACAGACGCTTTCCAATGGGGAGCGATTTGTAACTGAAGAATTAAAAGTTCTCGAGGCTAAAATACTTCAGGCTGAGGAAAAATGTGTGGAGATAGAAAATAGTTTGTTCAGTCAATTAGTGATTGATCTTCAAGCATATATATCACCTGTTCAGATCAATGCACAAGTAGCTGCACAGGTAGATTGCTTGTTATCATTTTCTAAAAATGCAAAGAAATTTAATTATGTCAGACCAAAAGTAAATCAGTCATATAATATTGATATTAAACAAGGTAGGCATCCGGTAATTGAACAAAAGTTGCCATTGGGAGAGTTTTATGTCCCAAATGATACCTTTTTGGACAATGATTTTCAGCAAATTTTAATGATAACTGGTCCTAATATGGCTGGTAAATCAGCTATTTTAAGACAAACTGCCCTGATTTGTTTAATGGCTCAGATGGGTTCATTTGTACCCGCACAATCAGCGGAAATGGGTATTTTAGATAAAATATTTACCCGTGTAGGTGCCAGTGATAATATTTCCTCCGGGGAATCTACTTTTATGGTTGAAATGAATGAGACATCGAGTATTTTGAATAATATTTCATCCAGAAGTCTGGTCCTCCTGGATGAAATTGGTCGCGGTACCAGTACCTACGATGGTATTTCCATTGCCTGGTCGATTGCTGAATTTTTACATGAAAATAATTTTTGTAAGGCAAAAACCTTGTTTGCTACGCATTATCACGAACTAAATGCCTTAGAGGAACGATTTCCAAGAATTCACAATTTTCATGTTGCCACCAGAGAGGTTGATAAAAAAATTATTTTTCTCAGGAAATTAACTGAAGGTGGTAGTGAACATTCTTTTGGTATTCACGTGGCACGAATGTCAGGAATGCCAAAGATAATTATTGAAAGAGCGGGAGAAATTTTGAGTGAACTAGAAAATAAAAGGCTAGAAGGGAAAACTAAAACGTCTGAAATAGCAAAAACCATTTCAAAGAGAGCACCGGAGGCTCTTCAATTAAGTATTTTTGAAACGGTTGACCCCATGGCCGGGCAATTAAAACAAGCCATCCTTAACCTTGATCTCAATACAATGACTCCGATTGAATGCATGCTTAAAATAAGGGAGTTAAAAAATTTATTAGAATCTTAAATCGTAAAAATGAAAATTGCAATTATTGGATATGGAAAAATGGGTAAAACCATTGCTGAATTAGCAAAAAATCAACATCATGAAATTATTTTAACGATTGATGCAGATAATAAAAATGATTTACAAAGTGATTTGTTTAAATCAGCTGATGTTGCCATAGAATTTACCCAACCTAATCAGGCTTTTGATAATATTATAGCTTGTTTTGAGGCTGGAGTTCCCGTTGTTTGCGGTACAACAGGGTGGTATGATGAACTACCTAAATTAGTTGCGGCATGTAACGAAAAAAATGGATCTCTCATTTATGCCTCTAATTTCTCCATTGGAGTAAATTTGTTTTTTGTCCTGAATAAAATATTGGCAAAGCAAATGAGTGAATATCCCGACTATAAAGTTTCTATGCAGGAGACACACCATACAGCAAAACTCGATGCGCCCAGTGGCACTGCCATCACGTTGGCAGAGGACATAATAAAAAGTCATATCGGTTATCAAGGCTGGACAAAAAGTTTTTCAACTGATGATAAATCATTTCCTATTCATTCGGTCAGGGAGGACCCTGCGCCGGGAAAACACGAAATTTTTTACACTTCTGAGATAGATGAAATAAAAATAAGCCATGAAGCTTTAAATAGAAATGGATTCTCTCTTGGAGCTCTTTATGCTGCGAATTGGATAAAAGGAAACAAGGGAGTCCACCATTTTCCTGATATATTGTCGCTACAATTCAGCTAATTTTTCAATTAGCCAATTTTTTGAGGCAACATTTTTTGTCTGTTCTAATTCTAAGGTGAGTTTCTGTTTCGCTTTCTCATCCTTTGGTGTCATTTTAGCTAGTTTTTTTGCTATGGAAACAAAATTTCTGTAAAGCTCCTTACGGTTGTCTGGAATATGATTATTTCTGTTTAAAAAGGCCCTAAAACTATCCAGTAAAAAAAACAAAGCATCTGTTTCACCTGTATCATAATAGGTACATATTAACATGGTCTTTGAATTTAGATTATATATATAATCATCGTATTCAACAGATTGTAGTGTTTTTATGACAAGATCATACTTTTTTTGATAAAAATAAAGCTGGGCAAGATTAAATGACAATGAATTATCCCTCTGATTTTCAGGGAGTAGTGGGGCATAATCAGTGATAAAAGCTTCTATCCAGTTAAATTCCTTTAATCGAAGGCCAATAACCACAATATTTTTAAAGTGATAAGGAGAGAAGGATTGATCTTCCAATAAGATATCTTGTGATACTACCTCCTTGTAAAAATCAAAAAGTTGAGCTAAAAACTTACTATTTCCTTTGTTTATTTGAATTGAACAATAGTTGATAATCGTAGAATATATTTCTGCTAATTCTTTTTTAGGAAAAAGTAGATTATTCTCGGAAACGGATTGTCTAAGAGAAAAATAATTGTCCTCATTATCTGAATCAGCATATAAATTCAATAGTTTTGAATACAGCATGATACTAGGTACATTTTCATAACCTCTTGAATTTATCATGTTTTTAACTTCGTCAATATAGGTCAGTTTATAGGTGTGTATAGCCAAATTTTGAAGTTCAAATTCGTTACAAAATAAACGTAACTTTTCAGACAAGTAAAAGATATCTAGAGATTCGTTAATTTCCTCAATATTAGAACGAATGTTTCGGTCGCCCTCTAAATTTAGAATTTCATAGTTATTGCGTTCAAGAGCATACCGTTGTAAATAGGCCTGAGAATGTCTTAATTCGTTAGATTCTAAGTGTATGCGTGCATTTTTTACGCTACTTTTTGAAAGATTAATTAATTTTCTTTCGTTTATGACTTCTAGAAAATATAGATCTTGAACTAAAGGGTCACGTTGGTAGAAGTCAAAAGACAAAAATTTGGTCAATAACTTGAAAAGATCAGAAAAGTATTTCCTTAATCTAATATCATCAAATGGAATTCCTCTAAATATTTTTTTCCAAAGGACCTGTTTTTCAGGTAATTCATTAGAATTTTTATTAATATGAATTTCTATAAAGTCAAAAATTGAAACCAAATTTTCATCACTATTGAAAAAGGGAGACATTAAAAATTTTTTAAATCTATTTCTCTCTGTCTTGTCAAGATGTATGAGCGTTTTTATTAATTTTGAGTCTTTCATAAATTTATAATTCTAAAAGTTAAATTTATATTAACGTAAACGCGATTTGGAATTTAATTGTATATTTGTAAATAAAAAATTTCGACCTAATCTCAAATAGCATGCATTCAAAAATCACTTATCTGGCATTTACCAGTTTATTTTGGGTCTTTTTCGTCACACTTTCTGCTCAGACGATTGTGGTAAGAACGGTTGATGTAGTAAAAAATAAGAATGGGGTTGGTTTTGTTGAAGTAGATCCTAATACTACGCCTACCCATACTACTCCTCTTTCAGGTTTTATTACAGTATCGGTTACTGCAAATCTTCACAAGTTTACCTATACGCCAAAAATAGACTTTTTAGGTCAAGATACCTTTTCTGTATATTCTATTTCGGGAAATATTTCAACAATTACCCGTTTCAATGTGACGGTCAGAAAAGCGAGAATTACAGCAACTCCAGACTTATATGCTTACGATTTCGTCAAAGAAGGTGAGCAACTTATGGCAGTCACAGAAAATGATATAGATGAGGAAACGGGGTTAAAACCAACCATTAGTCTTATTACCTCTAAAAATAATGGTGTTTTTAAAATCTCTGCTGACCGTAAAGACATTTTATTCACTCCAGTTAAAGGATTTTCAGGGGTAGCAAACATCACCTATTTAGTTTGTAATGTCACGAATGAGGTTTGTTCCCAAACTACAGCTTCAATTATAGTTCCTAATCCGAAAGATACTTTCGAAGTATTCACTCCAAAGTTTTCTCCGATAAATTTGCCTATTCCAAAAGATTTTACGTTGCAGGGTGCAGTATCCAATGGAACAATAAAAACAGACGGACACTTCCAGGTGTTTACGCCTAACGCCAGTTTTGAAGGTAAAGAGAGTTTACTCTTTAAGAATGCTTTAACCAATCAACAAATTTTCGTTAATGTAAATGTTTTGTCAAAGCGCAAAAATATTTATGCCTTTGATGATTTTACAGCACTTACTCCTGGCTCTTCCATAGCTAATTGGAATTTACTTGCAAATGATACTATTAAAAGTAATCCATCTTTTAGAATTATTTCGCAGCCTAAATTTGGTAAAATATCATCTGTTGAGGGTAGTAGAATTACCTACGAAGCGCCAAATGGTTCAAATTTTTCAGGAGTAGATCAATTCACTTATGAACTCTCTCAGGATGGTTTGGATAAAGAAATGGCAACCGTTTACATTAAGGTAAGTAAATTTGAACCTGTTTCTTCTGTATTTAATTTCTATACACCAAAAGGTGTT
>JBILDL010000097.1:0-7275 GCA_044352635.1 Saprospiraceae bacterium
CCCCTGGCGGAACCATTTCCACATTGTACCACCATGCCCCTGGCGGGACAATTTTCCCCATTATCCCTATTTTGCCCCTGGCGGCAAAAATGCTATAAACATGTGACCCCTCTGGGGTCATTTATTTTTGCCTGACCCCAGAGGGGTCACATGTATCTAACCATTATGCCCCTGGCGGAACCATTTCCACATTGTACCACCATGCCCCTGGCGGGACAATTGCCCCATTATCACATTATGCCCCTGGCGGCAAAAATGCTATAAACATGTGACCCCTCTGGGGTCATTTATATTTGCCTGACCCCAGAGGGGTCACATATATCTAATGGCTGTCCTTACAAAGACCAACAATTTCATGAAAAACATCATGAAGAGCTGTCAATTTTTGAGTTAAAACAGAGTCTTTAGACTTCTTCTTAACTAGGGTATCTAATTCTTTACTCCCGGAAATGAGTCTTGTTACGGCATCTTTAATAGCTGGTGTAGCATAATCATCGGGATAAGCCTGGGCATTCAGTGCTTCAGCTTTAGTAACCATTTCAGCACTTCTTGCTTTAATAGGCTTTAAATTACCCTCTTCGCTTGGGTGAAAAGTACTGGCCATCACACCATGGAAGGTATTCAAGGTAGGCCATTGCTCCCAGATACTTTTTTTAGGAGGCATAGCTGCATCGTATCTTTTGCTCACCTCGGTCCAATTGATCACTGACCAAATAGCGGCAAGATAATCAGGGCGTTTATTTTGGTATTTCAAGTAATACGCATGTTCCCAAACATCGATACCTAAGATAGGAGTACCTTTTACTTCAGCAATATCCATCAAAGGATTATCTTGATTTGGCGTAGAACAAACAGCCAGTTTATTATCAGGGGTAACAATAAGCCAGGCCCAACCCGATCCAAAACGGGTTGCCGCTGCAACATTCATTAATTTTTTAAGACTGTCTACAGAGGTAAATTGCTTTTCAATGGCTTTTTGGAGACCAGCGTTAGGCATTGTGTTTTTTTCACTCGTCAGGATACTCCAAAAAAGAGAATGATTGAAGTGCCCGCCACCGTTATTTCTAATGGCCATGGAATGCTTAGAAATATTTTTCACGATGTCCTCTATCGCCATTTCAGCCGTCGGCGTACCTTTAACAGCATTATTAAGATTATTAATATAGGCTGCATGGTGCTTACTATGATGAATTTCCATAGTTTGGGCATCGATGGCCTGCTCTAATGCATTATAAGCATAAGGCAACTGAGGCAAGGTAAACTGAGCAAACAAAGTGCTTGTTAATCCAAATGCCATGAAAAATAATAAGGTTGATTTTCTCATTGTCGATTTATTTTATATACAATTAAACCACAAAAATACCATTTTGGATTCATGGTTATCTGCTTTTTTGTCTTCTAAAAATATATCTTGTTATAAAAATACCCTCACCGCTGGAAGATGCTCCAACGCCCGACTTTGAATCTGTCACACTCACATCACTTTTACTGTAAACGCCGGAAACGGTGTTGGATAATTCCCAACCTTCTTCCCCCAATTCATTAAATTTTTGAACCACAAGAAGGTCATTAGACTTAATATTTTTAAAATTGATGCCCAGTAAGCTGAAAAAGTTTTCCATTTTATACTCTTCCAGCACTCCGCCGTCATCACTTAATAACAGCCTGGATCTACCCAGCCCCCCTGGAATAACACTTTCTACCGCAGTAACAATCTGGTATTCCCAGACTATACCACGTGTTTGCGCTGGCAAGTTTAGGGGTAACAAAAATAGTATTTGGATAAATAATCCTTTTAATAAAACGGTTAAGATTTTCATAATATCATTTTTTAGTGAGAAAACTTCCTTACTATCCAAACATCTTGAACATTGCCCTCATTTTCAACGGATATATGTTTCAAAATTACAAAAGAATCGAACAATTTCTCCATAAATGGCATTGGGTGAAAACTGGAAAACGTTCTATGCCCCTCTTTAACTGATCCTCTGACAATCAAATGTCCATCATCAAAATCCTTTTTTTCGCTTTGGGTAAGTTTATCTTTAAAAGCGTTACCCTGTGTAGTGAGCACCAATAAGCCACCTGGTTTTAAAATTCTTTTGAGCTCTTCTATCCATAAAAAATGAGCCGACAAAGACAGGTGAGTCAGGATAGAAATGCCATAAATTAAATCGAATGTTTCCTCTGCGATGTCTAAAGGAGGGAGAACCTGTTGGTGTAAAAACCGAATAGAAGGAAAATTATACTTACACCAAGCTAAAGATTTATCATTTACATCGGAACCAAAACAAGTAAAATTATCTTCCGTCCAATGTCTGATTACCCTACCAGGGCCGCATCCCCAATCTAAAACTACCCAATTTCCCTCTGGCAACCACTCTTTCGTTATATTTTGAACCCATTCAGCTGTTTTTTTTCCACCAAAATAATAACTGGCATAATCTAATTTGAATGATTCATACATTAAATAATCGGGAGGTAAAACAATGTCGGGAAAGTTCTCTTTAAATGCCTCATTATCTTTTTTATTCTGGAATTTAACGAAAAAATACCTTAGATAATCAGATATATAAAGTAATCTGACTTTACGCAAAAACCTTGAAAATGAATTTTT
Organism: Saprospiraceae bacterium; assembly: GCA_044352635.1. Lineage (GTDB taxonomy): Bacteria > Bacteroidota > Bacteroidia > Chitinophagales > Saprospiraceae > BJGN01. Next base: position 2,618 of record JBILDL010000097.1, read on the forward strand.
AATACGATTCATTCATGAAAATTAGCGGTACATTAGGGAGATATAATTATTTTATGAGGATGGGGATTATCATCTACCTTTAACCAGTAAACACCGGGAGAATACCCGGCAATATCAAAGGTACAAGCACCAAAGGAAGTTTTGTTTTGAAGCATTCGTCCCATAAAATCAAATAGATACAAAGTAGAAGTTTTTTCAGAGGACTTGTTTTTCGAAATAACCTGAAGGTACCCTGAGGCAGGATTAGGATAAATCTGTATTTGATTTTCAATTAGATTATCTTCAGTTGAGGTCGATAAAGAGCAATTTGTTTGGCCCAAAAGAGTGGATCTGAATCCGTTTAATGAGGCATTCATACGTTTCTTTTGACCTTCGGTAAACATGTACATACATTCATCATCGACATAATCCATATAGTTAAAGAAAAGAATACCGTTGTCCGTTGGCGAACAATCATCTTTTAAAGGATAGCTGGCACAATCGTAGGTAGCTTCATATTGTAAAGGCGTATCTTCCACATAATCACCTTCTTCACATTCACTTTCATCGGGTCCCCAAAGATGTTCGAGATTAAAATAATGACCCATTTCATGTGTAGTCGTTCTTCCCTTATGATTAGGAAAAGAGGCAATAGCCGTTCCTGTACTACCAAAATATTCAGAAGAAATAACCAGTCCATCTGCTTCAGGAGGATCTGCGGTACCAGGTAAATAGGCAAAGCCATATAAATCTTCACCTGCTTCACAAACCCATATATTAATATATTTTTTATTATTCCATGGATCTTTACCCCCTCTTAAGGTAGTAAACCAACGGTCTTTATCACCAATATCGACCACGGTTGTTTTTGTTCTGGTAATGCCATTGGTAACCATACCCGACGGATCGCGGGCAGCTAAACAAAATTCAATACCTACGTCAGCTACAAGATTCTTAAAAAAGGCTGGTGTTTTATTGGCATCACTATTCAGTTTTCTGAAATCTTTATTTAAGATATCAATTTGAGATTTGATCTGTTCGTCTGAAATATTTTGATCTACAGTTCTCCAGACCACATGAACGACGACGGGAATTTTGACCACTGTTTGTCCCGATTTGGCTGCATCCTCCATGTCGATCCAATTTTTTGTAAATTCCTCCAGGATTTGTCTTTCTTTTATCAGACCAGGATTCCTGGCCAACGCCTCAAATCGTTTATTATCAGTTCCGCACTTTTTCTGACTTTTTCCTGGCGTAGAAAAAAGAAGAAATAAAAAAACATAAAAGAACACAGAACGATATCTCATTTTAAAGAATTAAATGGCAATATATTTATTTGCATAACCCATTGCGGCATCGAGCAAGGCATCCAAATCTGCTTCTGTAGTTAAGGCATTAGTGATGCTTAATCTTAGAAAAACATTTTCCGAAAGAACCGTCTGAACGATATAAAAATTTCCCCCGAGGATTATTTGTTCCCTAATATACTTATTAAGGTGATTAATGTCAATTAAACGGGTAGATTTTGACGGTAAAAATCGAAAACAGATAATATTACATGAAGGAGGCACGGGTACTTCCCAGCTATTATTCGCCTTTAATTGACCGAAAATATATTGACATAGATGATTCACCCTGTTCATATAGGCAGAAAAAAGAGAGGTTCCGTACTGGTAAAGCAGCGTATAAACGGGAAGGCTGAGCATAGATTTTGTGCACTCGAATGATCTTTTAGCCACATTATGCCATTCAAAAGAGGCATCATTTTCCCAAAGATAGTGGGCATGTTGGGCGAAAGTTTTAAACTGATTTCTACCATCATTTAGGACGAGAGCGGTAACCAATGAAGGAGCGAGGAGCATTTTATGAAAATCCATAGCTACGCTGTCAGCTGTTTCAATACCCTCCACCAAAAATTTCCAATCTTCAGAAAAAGCATTGGCAGCACCGTGAGCACCATCGACATGAAACCAAATATTATTTGCCTTACAAAAAGCACCTATTTCTTTTAAGTTATCAAATGAGCCGGTAGCTGTGGAGCAGGCAGAACCTACCACAGCGATGACCTCTATACCCTTTGATTTAGCGTCCTCCAAATATTGAGGCAACAAATTGGTCTTCATTTTATATTGGTCATCCACGGGAATTTTGATAATGCCTTCACTACCCCAACCCATAATTCTTGCTGCCCGTTCCACACAATAATGGGCTTCCTCAGAAACCATGAGCGCCATTTTAGACATATTCCCTGAATTCCAAACGGGAAAGGACGAAATACATGCTCTCGCAGTAAGCAGAGCAGTTAGATTTGCCAAAGTTCCTCCATTACAAAGAAGACCATTTGCATGATCAGAAAAACCAAAGGTTTTGGCTACCACATTTATTACGGCACGTTCCATAGAGGTTCCGGGGACACCCATTTCAAAAACGGCCATTCCATTATTCATAAAGGCATTGAGTAAACCTCCTAAAGCTGCAGAGGGCGCAGGAGGATTGATTTGATGCCCCATATAACCAGGATGATGAAGGTGAATTCCCTCATTTAACACCTTAGAAAATAAATCTGTCAAACTTTTAGTCCCGGGATTTTCGAGCTCACTCTCCCAATGGGAGAAAGCCTCGTCAGGAGCAAAGTGAGGTAAAACCTTTATATCTTCCTGTCTTTCCTCTAGTTTTTTAAGGTAATCTGCTAACAAGTCAACCAAGGCATGACCTTCCTTCCTGAAATTTTCAGGGTGGTAGGCATCCAGGATATAATTAAACTCTTTTCCAATCATACTTTTGAGCACTAATGGGCAAAATGTACATTAAAATCACCCTCAATTCTTTCTATCGCGGGATTATAATACCCAAATTTGAGATGAGGAAATAATTCAGAAAGATGCGCCATCATATTTTTAATACCGATATATTCTGGGGTATCGGCGACATTAATTCTTCCGAGATACCAATCTGGATCGATGTTAAAATTTCGCCATTGAATCATTTTTAGTCCGGTTTTCTGAATAAGGGAAATGAGCGCATCGAGTTCTTCGGGAGAGTCGGTCATTCCGGGAAAAACGAAATAGTTTAGACTGGTCCATCCGCCGAAATCATTCATGACCTTGATACTTTTTAATACATCATCGAAAGTATAATTATTCGGTCTGTAATAAGCGGTATAAATGGCGGGTTGTGCCGAATTCATACTCACTCTCATGCTATTGAGGCCAGCTTTGCAAAGCGCTTCAACAGCATCGGGCTTACTACCATTGGTATTTATATTAATACTCCCTTTATCGGTAAACTTTCGAATTTCCTTTATTGCGGGCACCAACGTTTCCCACATGAGGAGTGGTTCCCCTTCGCAGCCTTGTCCAAAACTAATGATAGGAAAAGGTGCAGATTCCAGGTGAGGGACAGTAAACTCTACAATTTCATGAACGGAAGGTTTAAAATTTAAACGCTCCTGATTAGAAACAATAGGTTCTTCGTCGGGTTGAAGGGAAATACAACCTAAACAATTGGAATTACAAGCGGGAGAAACAGGCACAGGACATTCCCAACGGCCCATAAAATAATTCCTGGCAGCGGGACAAGTATAGGTCAAGGCACAATTAGAAGCCAGGTGTTCCACTAAGCGATTATTGGGGTAGGATTTCCTAAAAAGTTCAATCCCGTCCTTTACACTAACGTCATCGAAACCAGCACATTCCTGTCTGATATCCTCCTCAATGCGCACGGCGGGCACGTAAAATTTTTCATTAAAAAAGCCCACTGCGGTATAGCAAAACAAAGAAAGAACCGGCGCATTTTCCTTTCTATCAAAGGTAGCGAGGTATAAACCAGTATAAGCAGGGGGAATAAAGGCAGCTACGGCATTTCCCTTGTCACAAAACCTGATTTCACCTGACGACACATCTTTGCCGTAAGGAATTCTATCTGGGAGCGTGTAAAGCGAACCTCCATCGGGCAATTCAATCCAATCGTCCAATGGAACTTCATCGGCATACCAACCACTACGCCCCAGAGCATATAAAGAAGTATCTTCAAAAACATTTCCATTTTCGTCAGCATAAAGAAGAAAAGGCGAAGAACTTAGAGACATAAATTCATAATTTTTGACAAAAATAGGATTTTTTAGGCCCTTCATCGAAAAAAGTAATGAATTTAGCCCATAAGGTTTGTAAATTTGTAAAAAAGCCAGATATGCTACATTTTTTCAGAACATTATTTGCTTCCTGTTTAGGAACTATTCTTGCCTTAGTTGCCATCCTGCTTATTGGTATAGCTATTGCCGCCTCCTTTGCGAGCGAAGGAAATACACCTCCTGAACTGACTCCTAATACCATATTAAGACTCACATTTAATGAATCGATTCCAGAATTAACCAATAATGCGGAATTAGATCCTTTTCAGTCCATAAAAGGAGATGATTTATTGGGATTACATGAAATCATTGCAACCATTGAGAATGCGAAAAATGATTCCAGAATAAAAGGTATTTTCTTAGACATGGAAATGCCCTCTTTTTCAGGATATGCCACAGTAAAATCATTGCGTGATGCTTTGGTGTCCTTTAAAAAAAGCGGTAAGTTTATCATTGCTCATTCTAAGTTTTACATGCAGTCAGATTATTATCTAGCCAGTGTAGCCGATAAAGTATATGCTAATCCGGTGGGTATTTTTGAAGTAAGGGG